>NZ_JBFRUJ010000019.1:0-73886 GCF_041474575.1 Vibrio sp. 10N.222.51.C5 | reverse complement strand
TTTTACTTTAATTGGTATGACTCCGATTCCTAACACAATCATTCCATAAGGCAATGCCAGTGTCCCTTGGCTCAACTGTTGAGCGCAGAAGTATGATGCTACGAATACAATAATGAACAGTGCAACGGGTGGTACTTTTAATTCTAGAAATTTCATACTTTTCCTTATTAACATTCCTTTGTTAGTTTAGAAAAAAGCCCAGCAATTGCTGGGCTAAATGTATTAGAGAATTTTTGCTAGCGCCTGTAATGGGTGAGCAAGCTTCTCACCTTCAAAACGCTTCACTTGGCTGCGGCAAGAATAGCCCGTCACCAAGCAACGATCTTTTGGTAAGTCCTGCATTTGAGGCTTCCAGCTTAAACCATATATGTCTTTCGACATTTGTAGCTTATCGACTTCGTGGCCGAAAGTTCCCGCCATACCACAACAGCCGACAGGAACGCTGGTTAACGCCGCCCCAAAGTGTTTGAAGATAGTACCCCACTCTTTTTCAGCGTTCGGCATTTTGGTTTTCTCAGTACAGTGAGCAAACAAGTACCACATATCTTCACTTGCTGAGCGTGCTTCGAACTCACCTAGCGATGGCATTAACCATTCATGCACAGTAAGTACATCAAAGTCGCCGCGCTTGTCACCTAAGATCTCGACGTATTCATCGCGGTAACAAAGCACAAGAGCAGGATCAACACCGACCAAAGGAATTTCGATATCCGCCACCATCGACAAGAAATCCGAAGTCGATTTCGCCTCACGTGCAAAACGATTTAAGAAGCCCTTGATGTGCAACGCTTTACCATTCGGTTTGAACGGCAGCAGTACCGGAGTTTTGCCAAGTTTTTGAGCCAGAGTGACAAAGTCTTCAATCACCTCGGCATCATAGAAGCTGGTAAACGGGTCTTGAACGATCAGCACATGCTGTTTCTTCTGTTCAGAAGACAAGCCTTCTAAATACTGTAAATCGAAGAGTTGCAGCTCTTTACTCGCTAGACGATTTTTGAGCGTAGGCACCGACATCAATGGTGCATCAACATAACCGACCGTTTTAGCTGTTGCCGTTTGGATCCACTTTTGACCCAATGCAGCGTTGACTACTTTTGGCGCTTTCGCCATCAGCGGCAGCATGGTTTCAATGTTGGCAACTAGATAATCTTTTGCAGGGCGCTGGTAACGCGAGTAGTAGATGTTCAAGAATCGAGAACGGAAACTTGGTACATCGACTTTGATCGGACATTGACTCGCACACGCTTTACACGCCAAACAACCGTTCATCGCCTCATGAACTTCATGCGAGAAATCGTACTCATGGCGTTTGTTCATCGTATTGCGAACACGCTCAATCATAGTCTTAACGGGTGTGTTGTCTTTCAACGCTTCTTGCTCAAGGTCGAGAATATCAACGCCTTGTTCAGTCAGTTGACGCAACCACTCTCTTACCAAGCCTGCGCGGCCTTTGGGTGAGTGACGTCGGTCAGCCGTAACTTTCATTGAAGGACACATTGGCGAGCTAGTATCGTAGTTGAAACACAAGCCGTTACCGTTACATTCCATTGCTTGCTTGAAGCTGTCACGAACTTGTACGTCGATCTGACGGTCGTAGAAACCACGCTTGGTATCGGTGACTTTCACCAATTCAGCGTCACTTTCTAAAGGCGTACAGATCTTGCCTGGGTTCATCTTGTTGTGCGGGTCGAATGCTGCTTTAATACGTCTTAATTCGGTAAACAGCTCTTCACCAAAGAAGTCTGGGCCATACTCAGAACGGAAACCTTTACCGTGCTCGCCCCACATTAAACCGCCGTATTTCGCCACCAGCTTAACCACTTCATCAGAGACTTCATGCATCAATGCTTCTTGCATCGGGTCACACAGATCCAATGCTGGACGAACGTGTAATACGCCCGCGTCAACGTGACCAAACATGCCGTAATTCAACTCTTTTGAATCGAGTAACACTCTAAATTCAGAGATGAAATCCGCGAGGTTTTCTGGTGGTACACAAGTATCTTCAGCAAAAGCGACTGGCTTAGCTCGGCCTTTCGCCGCACCTAACAGACCCACTGCTTTCTTACGCATGTTGTAGATTCGGCCAATGCTCGCCAAATCGCTACAAACTTGAAAACCAATCACGCCGGCTTCTTCGCTTTCAACCATGGTTTCAAGGCGTGCAGTCAGCGCTTGAACTTGCTGTTCAACTTCCGCTTCATCTTGGCCTGCAAACTCAACCATGTTGATGCCAAGCATCTCTTTGTTCGGAACATCAGTCAGCAAATCGCTCACGGTGTGCCAAACGATGTCTTGCTTCGCTAGGTTCAATACTCTTGAATCTACCGTTTCAACAGACAGTGCTTTCGCTTCCACCATGAACGGCGCATTACGCAGCGCAGAATCAAACGTGTTGTATTTCACGTTAACCAGTGTGCGCGCTTTTGGAATCTTGGTTAGGTTTAACTTTGCTTCCGTGATGAATGCTAAAGAACCTTCAGCGCCACATAGAACGCGAGTTAGGTCAAAGCTGTCATCTTGTTCGTTGATTGCATTCTTTAGGTCATAGCCTGTTAAGAAGCGATTCAGCGGAGGGAATTTATCTAAGATTTGAGCGCGTTTGTCTCGACAAACCGCCTCTGTCACCGTAAGTGCATGGTGAGCGAATTCGCCCTCTACAGGTAAGCCGTGTGATAAATCAGATTCTAGACATGAACCATCTGCGAACACCGCTTGCAGCGACAATACATGGTCAGACGTTTTGCCGTACTTCAATGACCCTTGGCCCGAAGCATCGGTATTGATCATGCCACCCAAGGTTGCTCGGTTACTGGTAGAAAGGTCTGGAGAGAAAAAGTAACCATAAGGGCGAACAGCGTCGTTCAATTGATCTTTAACGACACCAGACTGAACTCTTACCCAGCCCTCTTTCTCGTTAATCTCAAGAACCTTATTCATGTATCGCGACAGGTCAACCACGACACCTTTTGTTAAAGATTGTCCGTTGGTTCCGGTACCGCCGCCACGAGGGGAAAAAGTCACGCGTTCGTAAGCGGATTTAGAAACCACTTTACCGATAAGCACAACGTCTTGCGTTGTTTTAGGAAGGATGACCGCCTGCGGCAATTGCTGATAGACACTATTATCAGTCGCCACAGCCAAACGGCTAGAATATTGAGATTCAATGTCGCCAGTAAAGCCCGCTGTTTTTAGTTCATCTAAAAAGCGTACGACAACTGGATCGACATCAGCATTGAGTTGAAGTCTTGGTAACATTTGCTTCCTGCCCCTACTTCGCTGATCCTATCAGCATTGGGTTATCTGAGATTTTTAATAATTTTCTTTGAATTTCGTCACTTTACTACTATTAAGATCATATAAAAAGGTGATCAAATCAGAATCTCAGTGCAAGAATGGAGAAATAGTCACTTTCGTCTTAATTCAGTAACAATATACTGAATAACATTTTGTTTAAGACATCTCCACGAGCACATCACAATGAAAAAAAACAAAACAGTCACAACTGAAGATATCCTTCTTAAACTATGCCAATCAGTCTCAAGCGTACTGACTTCAGCGACGGCTTCTCAGGTGTCCTATTCAGCCATGGTTCAAAAGATCAACAAGACAAGCCTAAAGCCAGATTTTGGTTGCTTCGTTCTGTTTGACGGCGGCTTTTCTGGTCTCGTTGTTATTAATTTTACGTCCAAAGCAGCGCTAGAGATCTACACCAATTACATGCGCAATATGGGCATGCCTGAAAACGAGCTTGCTGTGCTTCATACTTCAGACGAAGTGGGTGATGTATTGGGTGAGTTGATGAACCAATTAGTTGGCGATTTCACCAATAAAATCCGCAAAGAGCTGCAAACCAACATCACACAAAACCAACCGAAAATGCTGGCTCTGAACAAGCAAGTTAACCTTTCTGTTGATACCAATCTCGACCGTCCACAAGCTCGTCGTGTGACCTTCTCTACCGCTAATAACAACATCTTCTACCTTGAGCTTGCGATGGATAAGACTGAGTTCATTCAATTAGAAGAATTTGAAATCGCAGAAGACGAATGTCCAGATAGCATTCTTGAGGCGACTCAGAAAAAAATGCAAGAAGCGAACAAGCCAGCTCAAAGCTCTGGCAATGATTCTGCGGCAGATCTACTCGATGAACTGGGTATCTAGTTTACGAATGCTCTAGACATATTGAAAAAACGTGTCACTAACGCCATCAATACGCTTGATGGCGTTTTTGTTTTTACCGCCAACTGGGCTCATGCAGTTCAATGTTCACCGCCTTCCTTGTTCATCAAACCAGTTTTGCCTTTCTGTTACCCGCGAAAACATGTAAAATGTTGGACTTTTAAAAATTTGCGGTACTGATTAAATTGTCGATGGATAAGAAAAAAGCCCTAAAGAAAATTGCCAAGTGTCTTGAGCTTGGAAATTCTGCGAACGTCAATGAAGCTGCCAATGCGATAAAAATGGCGCATAACTTGATGCTGAAATATGGTCTCGAAAAAGACGATATTGAATTTATCAAGATGGGGAAAACTCAGTCCAGTCACCTGTTACCTGCAAATATCAGTTCTACACTGCTGCGTGTTATTCGCGGTATCAACACCAAATTTGGCGTAGAAGCCGTATTGCTGAATCATAAAGGCCTCAAGCGTGTTGAGTTCATTGGTGAAGCCGACCGCGCGATCTTCGCAGCGTTCGCTTTCGATATCATTTATCGTGAACTGAATGAACACACCGGCCAATTCAGAAATAGCTTTGCTGGCTCTGGCACAGGGTCCTTAGAAGTGACACGCCGCGTGAACTCGTTTGTTTCAGGCTGGGTTGAAGGTGCGCTTGAAAAGCTACCAACCATTACTCCCGACGACGAATCAAACAACAAGATCAATAACTACATTGATAAAGAATTCAAAAATATCGACCGTGAAACGTTCAAGCAGCAACTGAGAGAAGCGATGAAAAACCTCACCGCCGATTATGAAGTTGGTTTGAAGAAAGGTCGTAAATTGTCTGTTAATCGACCAGTTGGCGGTACCCAGGCAGCTAAAAAGATAACTAAATCATAGAGCCACTTTACATTGCTTCGACGTATTGATAAAAACCATCAATAAGATTTACAGGACTATGTTTGTCACTCGGATTCATTCGTTTGACAGAAGTACATGATGGAGAAATACGTTAAAAAAATCACACTAGCCCTAGCGCTTACTATCGCTTTAACGGGTTGTCAGGCAACTCAACGCCAAAACGCGACAACTGGCGAATCTGAGGCTAACTCTGCAACTCAAGGCGCTCTAATTCGTGCACTCGCTGGTGCCGTTGCTGGTGCTGCAACTGGTGACTCTAAAGACCGTGGTAAACGTGCACTTATTGGTGCTGCCGGTGGCGCCGCTGTTGGTGGTATTGGTTACTACTTTGACCGACAAGAAGCTGCCCTTCGTGAAGAGCTAATGAATTCAGGCGTTCAAGTTGAACGTGTCGGTGAGAACCAACTTCTACTTCGCCTAGAAAACGGCATCGGTTTTGATTCTGGCTCTTACGCTTTGGAATCAAGCATTCACAATACCCTTCGCGGCGTTGCTCGCATCCTAGTTGAATACCCAGACACTAGCCTAGTGATTGAAGGTCACACTGACAGCGAATCGACGAACCAAATCCTTTCTGAGCGTCGAGCTGAATCTGTTCGTGCATTCTTGATCTCTCAAGACGTTGCTGCAGGTCGTGCTATTGCTCGTGGTAACGGTGAGCGCTACCCTCTATGTGACAATAACACCTCTCAAGGTCGTGCTTGTAACCGTCGCGTAGAAATTCAAATCTTGCCGCTTAAGTAGCACGATTAAAGCCCAGTCCATCTTTATCTATTGAATTAACCTCTATATAGTTGTTTATCAGTTATGTTACTCATTTAACGTGATAATAATAATCAACGACCATAAAGCGTATTCATACTGACATATCGATTCTGGGCTTTTTTACGAGACTTATCTTTTGCTGATCCTATCCAACATTCTGTCATCATCATTTCTTAGAACACTATTTCTAGCCCTCATCTTTTCCACGATTCAACTGTCCACCACACATTTCGTGCACGCAGCAAGCAGTGATGAATTTTCACTAGAATCACAACCTCAAGATCCAGTTTCTCAATACCAATTGGCTCAAGCTTATGAATCGGGTGTCGACGTTCCTGTTAGCACCAGTGATGCATTGTATTGGTACACGCAGTCAGCAGAAAACGGCAACCCAAACGCGCAATTTAGACTGGGTGAATGGTACTTGGCAGGTACAGGTGTTGAACAAAGTAACAAGCTTGCTTTGGAATGGTTTATTAAAGCGGCGTTGCAAGGTAACCAGCGCGCACCTATCGAGGTAGCAAAACTCTACGAATCCTCGCTAGAACAAGACCTCCTTCAACCATTAGATAAAGCGCAGCTATGGTATGAAGCAGCCTTAAAAGATAATCCACAAGCAGAAGAGGGCTACAACCGCATTTTGGAAGCACAATTCAACCAGCAACGTGCAAAACAGATCTCTTCAATAGAACAGCTCGATGACAGCATCGACTCTGAAATAGACACCAGTCAGGGGGTATCTAAGCACGTTCAATCTAACCAAGCATCACGCTCTAACCTCTCCAGTTCTAACCTAACTAGCTCTGACTATATGATTGGTGCTGCGTTGGCCGTGTTGATTTCAATCATCAGCATTATTGCGACGCTCGTTATCTCAAGAAAAAGACAAGCTCTAAAGTCGGGTGATTCGCGACAGCAACAACAATCACTTGAAGCGCAGCTTAGCTCGAAGGACCTTACGATTAAGCAGCAAAAACGCCAGCTGAACACTATGTTCCACGAATTGAAGAAGCAGAAAAACAGCAAAGGTCTGAGTAATTTGCAGGTGGCCTGCGCGCTATTTGGCTACACACCTAGCTCAATCCCCGACCAGAAAAGCATCAAGATCCGATACAAACAGCTATCAAAGATCTACCATCCAGATGGTCACGGATGTGACGAAGAAATGAAGCGTTTGAACAATGCGCTAAAAACCATTTTACAAAATGTTACAAAACCGTAAACAAACACACATCTTCATTTTCCTAGATCTCAAAGATATCGATTTTATTGGTGTTGCAATCGATCCCCCTCTCAAAAACGGGTAACAAACTATTAACTAATGGGTCTTACTTGTGTCATAATTTGCGCCGAAAATACACCTGACTTAAACAGGTGAGGAGAGAATATGTTCACAATAGAAGGCGTTTGTGATTGGTGCAAAAAGCCAAGCCTAGTTAAAAAGCACGACTACCTAGATGGTAAGTGTCATCATGCATGTAACGAGTGCAATGATATTGCAACCATTGATGTTCGCCAGTTCAATATTGGTGAAATGGAAATGAGAGCAAAACTCTCCCAAGCGACATTGAGATAAGCAACACCGTGAAATATAAGAAAGCGCCTAAGGCGCTTTTTTTGTGCCTGTGGTTTTAGATCTTCTTTCTTCTTTCTTCTTTCTTCTTTGTTCTTTGTTCTCTCTTCTATACAGGTATATACAGTACTTTTCTGCAAAAACCAGTGTATACACCTGTATAAAGCTCACATTTATTCAACTTATGATACAAAACAGCAGATTCATTCAAATTTAATTTATCGAATACTTTCAATGATTTAATCATTTACCATCCATAACCTCAGACGAAATCGTCCAATAATCCCGCAAAAAACGCTTGATCTTATAAGCAACTAAAACTACTGTATACACATACAGCATGTATATAAGGACAGCAAAATGATTCAAGCACACGTTAAAGCACAACACTCTAGCCCGCTAGTTCACTGCGCATTTACATCAATTTCTCGTAAAAGCAAAAATTCAAACGAGGAAGCGTTGTTTGCAAGAATGGCGTTGCTGTCCAATCAACATCAGTGGTTACTGTTTACGGCTCAAACACCAAGACCATCGGCTAAGCAGCTTAAGCAACATAATGTTTGCTGCGACCGCGTTATTCATATGAAAGCCTCTCATCAAATGACTGAGGTAGAGACTGTCGAGAAAGCAATCCGCTCTAAGAATGCGAGCGCGATTGTTGCAAGTGCATCGATTGATCAGTTCAGCCAACAGTACCTAAGAACATTAGGGTTACGCTTTCAATGTGAAGTCTTCTTTATGGATGCAAATTCAGAGCGTATTCACTAAGCCACCTTGCTTAATAACATGTTGGCTTAATAACATGTTGGCTCAAAAACATGGTCCACAAACATAGCTTAATCTTTTAGCTAACAAACTTAATTTAACTTAAGAAACAATTCGCCAAAACACAGTCCAAACATACTGCCTTCCCCTGCCCTACAATTCGCCCATTTTTTAGCGGATTGTTAGGCGGGGGTTTTTATTTAAACAACAGATTTAGCAAACGTTTGCTTTTTCTCTGGAAGCAAATAGTAGATTGGGTATAATGCCCGTCTAATCATGTGCACACCGCACTTCTCTGTATGACGTTTGATAAAAGATAGGAATGTCTAAATGAGCCTTGCTGATCAAGTTCTTGCCGTAAATGATGACCTACCAATCCGTACTGATAAACCTGTCCACAGTGGCAAGGTTCGTTCGGTCTACTGGTTAACTGAAGAAGATAGCCAACGACTAATTAAAGAGAAAGGCTACGATGTAGCACCAGATGCGCCTTTAGCAATCATGGTGATCAGTGACCGTATCTCTGCATTTGATTGTATCTGGCGTGGTGAAGGGAATCTTAAAGGTGTTCCAGGTAAGGGAGCGGCTCTGAATGCTATCTCTAACCACTGGTTCAAATTGTTTAAAGACAACGGACTTGCTGACAGTCATATTCTTGATATCCCTCACCCGTTCGTATGGATTGTACAAAAAGCTCGCCCAGTTATGATCGAAGCGATTTGTCGTCAATACATCACTGGTTCAATGTGGCGTGCATACGCAAACGGCGAACGTGAATTCTGTGGTATCGAGATGCCTGAAGGCCTTGAGAAAGACAAGAAGTTGCCTGAGCTACTGATCACGCCTTCAACAAAAGGGATTCTGAAAGGTATTCCTGGCGTTCCAGAAGCTGACGATGTGAACATCACACGCAACAACATCGAAGATAACTTCGCAGCATTCAACTTTACTCAAGCAAGCGACATCGCGCATTACGAAAAACTTCTTAAAGAAGGCTTCAACGTAATCAGCCAAGCGCTAGCAAAAGTAGACCAAACCTTTGTTGATACCAAATTTGAGTTTGGCTACGTCAACGATGCTCAAGGCAAAGAAAAGCTTATCTACATGGACGAAGTCGGTACTCCAGATTCATCTCGCATTTGGGATACTCAGGAATATAACAACGGCAACATCGTTGAGAATTCAAAAGAAGGCTTCCGTCAGTTCTTGCTTAACTACTTCCCTGATGCCGACATTCTTTTGAATAAAGAGCGTATGCCAGAACGTGAAGCATTGGCTCGTGACAATGAACTTCCACTGGATTCTCTAATGTCTCTGTCTCGCACTTACCTTGATATCGCAGCGAAAATCACAGGTGCGGAGATCGTACTGAGCGAAAATCCTAAGCAAGAGATCATCGATGTACTGCGCGCTGACTATGGTCTAATCGACTAGTCGCTTAATTGCTAATTGCTTAATCGCTTAATCGCTTAATCTCAAAATAAAAAGCTCGAAAGCTAATAAGCTCGTAGACTCAAGTTTTAGATACTAAAAGGGCCTCAATATTTGAGGCCCTTTTTACGTGTACGTTTTTACTATTCCTCGAGAGAGATTATAGGCGAGCTGAAGTTACAGCTTAATCGTGAACTCTTCTCCAGAATTACCCGCAATCACTAAATGACTGCGCGATTCAATATACTCGATCTGCTCTTCTTCAAGTGAATATGGCATCACCACTTTGAGCTCATTGATCCCTTCCAGCTTAGCGAGCTTGAGTAAGGTAACAATGTTCGACTCATCACTTTTACGCGTCGACATTGATTTCAATGCCATCTGCCATAAACGATCCTCTGGGGTGCCCAACTCTTTAATGCTATCTCGCCAGACGGTACTGAACACTGGCGCAATTGTGGTGAGTGCTTCCAGAAAAGTCCATTTTTTACTGCATGAGGCGCCAAGAAATGTTGTGTAATCGAACTCTACACGCGTCTCTTCCTGTTTATCCATGATGTCCCCCGACACTTTGGCAACACAATATACTCAATATCTATCAACTCTTTCTTTATAGCAATAGGATATAGAAGAATAGTCTTTTATGACCTTTTGATTGGTTAAAAAGGCATATAAAAATCAAACTTGTAACAAAATAAGCACTGAAAAATCATATATGCATCTATTTGATTAATATTTTAGAGATAAAACTTATCCATCTATTTGATATCAATTATTCGACTCGCTTTTTTGAACTGAATACGCCAACCAGACCATGTCGGTAGCTCCCAACGTTTTGGCGATAACTTTCGGCTACCCGACTGATAATGGACGTAAATCAGCTTTCTTGCGGGCAAGTATTCAACATCGAGTTGCAAGTCGGCAAGGCTCAATGCAAACGGGTATTTTTCCGAAAATTCTGAGTAGAGCCAAGTTGGAATGCCATCGAACGGTATGTCTGCATGATCGAACATTTCCAATTCGCTGACATCAGTAACACCTAGTACTTCAAGCTGCTCTATAAACCATAGCTCAAAGTTAATGTTCTCAATTTCTGGTGTGTATTTAGTTTGTTCATCGAGACCAAGTTTCACATACAACTGCCAGTGTTTGATTTCTTGAGTGCGAGCCTTTGCAAAACCGGGAAGCTGCTCTCCATTTAACACAAGGTCGACGATAGGTTTTAACGATAGTTGCCCTTCAGCGGCGACGAGTTTGGTTGTAATCGTGCGGCCTGCGTACACCAATGCCATCTCGGTAAAAACACCATCATCATTCACAACGGTTTCGCCTTGCTCCCACTCTCCTAGTTCAGCATCAATGAGAAGCTCAAGAGGAATGGGTGTCGTGACCGTCGCTAAGGTCAGTGTTTGCTTAACGCCTCTTCCCGGCAAGCTGTGAGTATCCAACACCAACATCGCTTGTGCATTATCAGGGAAACGGTTCTGACGACCGAGCACCACTTCTAAAACACCATTGGCAAAGGCTTCTTTCCTTTTCAGTCGGCGCACAAACACCAGTTCAGGATGCAGATTCACAATGGTCTTGAGCAATTCAATGCGTTGGAAACGTGACGCGACTTCTAGCTGAGGAAGTTCAAATACCTCCCGCATTTGCTTCGCCAATCCTTGAGCTTCATTCAGAGCCTGTTGGTCGATGTCTAAATGCGGATATTCTCGACCGCGCACAATCTGAATCAACAGGCTTAAATCACACCCTTCCTTCTCTTGTTGCGCGAGCGCTTCAAGATGTTCTGCATTGTTTGGTAACTGATACAAGCGAGCAGGAACGGACAGCGCCGCAGTGAGATCAACCATCGCCTCTTTTAATGCTTTGGTTTTGATTCGAGTAACGATATCGGCATACAAAGCATCAATCGGCAACGGATACAGCTTTTTACCATGCTCGGTAACTTGATGGTCGGCGTTAATCGCTTCCATCGTCAGCAAGGTTTGAGTTGCACTGTTGAGTGATTTCTCTGGAATAGGGTCAAGGAAGGACAAGCTCTCAAGCGGAGATCCACAACATGCTGCGGCCAACATAGGTTCAGTCAGCTCTTCACGCTGCAATTCAGGCGGTGTGACTAACTCTAACGCCGCATGTTCACCATATAGACGCACGCAAACGCCATCCATTACCCTACCCGCGCGGCCAGCTCGCTGTTTGGCACTCGCTCGTGATATGGATTTAAGCATCAGTGTGGTTCTGCCATTACGCTGAACGGTGCGTCTCTCTAATCCTGAATCTATCACCACGCCAATGTCAGGAATGGTTAATGAGGTTTCTGCAACGTTGGTCGCAAGGATGACCTTTCTCAAACCATTACCTTCAGTATTGATATTACGACCCGATAACGCTGAATCTCGCTCTTTATCACTGACCGACGCATGCAATTTAACAACTTGGATATCTGGATTTTTCGCTAAGGCTTGTTCGCATTGCACGATCTCTTTTTTACCCGGTAGAAAAACCAACATATCGCCAGAAGAAGCGATCAACTGATGATTAACTTCTTCCACGATGCGCTGCCCTAGATGTCGACTATCAGGCAGTGTTCTGGATTCATTCGCTCTGTGCTCAATCTCAACTTGATAGGTTCGCCCTTCACAGCTTATGCGATTCGCATCCAAATAATGAGCAAGGCGTTCACCCTCAATGGTTGCTGAAGTGATCACCAAACGATGACTCGCTTTTTGTTTCAGAATCGCCACCAGCAGATCAATGTCCCAGCGCCTCTCGTGAAACTCATCCACCACGATCACATCAAAACTAGCTAATCCATCTTCTGATAACCAACGCAGCGCGATACCGGGCGTCACAAAAACAACGTTAGTTTGCTCGTTGTATTCCGACTCAAGCTTAATCGCATAGCCCACTTTGCTACCCAACTTCTCGCCTGATCGCTGCGCGAGATATTTAGCCAGTGACGTACACGCGATGCGTCTTGGCTCCACCACTAACACTCGTCCATGTTGAGAGGCCCAAAGTGGCAGGCGCGTTGATTTACCTGATCCGGTTTCCGCCTCTACGACAAGGTGAGAATTAGCGATTTGTTCGTGGAATACGTTTTGATAAGCATCGATGGGAAGTAATGACATAAAATGGCGAGTAGCGAAAAAGTGTGAGCAAAGTATAACGAATTATCGTGTTGAAATTCGATAAGTGTGGGACAGAGGTAAGAATATCATTTTGTTTGCTCAGATCGCGGAGAAACTATTTACAATTGAATAACTAAACCGTTATCATTTTTTAGTTACCCTTTCTCCCATATTAGGCATCCAATGAACAACGATAAACGCCCTCTATATATCCCTTATGCTGGTCCTGCTCTACTAAGTACACCTCTTCTAAACAAAGGCAGCGCATTCTCTGCTGAAGAGCGCAGTTCTTTCAACCTTGAAGGTTTGTTACCGGAAACAACCGAAACAATCCAAGAGCAAGTAGGACGTGCATACAAACAATATTGTAACTTCGAAAGTGATATGGATAAGCATATCTACCTTCGTAACATCCAAGACACTAATGAAACGCTTTTTTATCGTTTAGTTCAAAACCACATCTCTGAAATGATGCCTATCATTTATACACCAACAGTTGGCGCAGCATGTGAGAACTTCTCAAATATTTACCGTCGTGGCCGTGGTCTGTTTATCTCATACCCGAACCGCGATCGTATCGATGACCTACTGAATAATGCGACAAACCACAACGTTAAAGTTATCGTGGTTACGGATGGTGAGCGTATTCTTGGTTTGGGAGACCAAGGCATCGGTGGTATGGGTATTCCAATTGGTAAGCTAGCACTTTATACAGCTTGTGGCGGTATCAGCCCAGCTTACATGCTACCAATCGTGCTCGATGTGGGTACTAACAACCCTCAACGTCTTGCTGACCCAATGTACATGGGCTGGCGTCATCCTCGTATTACGGGTGCTGACTACGATGCATTCGTTGAAGAGTTCATCCAAGCGGTTCAACGCCGTTGGCCTGATGCATTAGTTCAGTTCGAAGATTTCGCACAAAAGAACGCAATGCCACTGCTTGAGCGCTACAAAGATCGCATCTGTTGTTTCAACGATGATATCCAAGGCACAGCAGCCGTAACGGTTGGTTCTCTACTTGCAGCATGTAAAGCAGCAAACAGCAAACTTTCAGATCAACGCATCACCTTCTTAGGTGCGGGTTCTGCAGGTTGTGGTATTGCTGAAGCTATCATTGCCCAAATGGTGTCTGAAGGTATCAGCGATGCACAAGCTCGCTCTCAAGTTTACATGGTTGACCGTTGGGGTCTGCTACAAGAAGGCATGCAAAACCTGCTTGATTTCCAACAGCGTCTGGTTCAAACCAACGAAAACACCAAAGACTGGGAAAGCGATGGCACTGGTTTCTCTCTACTAGACGTAGTTCGCCACGCGAAACCAACCGTATTGGTTGGTGTGTCTGGTGCTCCAGGTCTATTCAGCAAAGAAGTCATCAAAGAGATGAACCTACACAGTGAACGCCCTATCGTGTTCCCACTGTCGAACCCAACAAGCCGTGTTGAAGCGACGCCAAACGACATTATTCGTTGGACTGATGGCCAAGCACTTGTTGCGACAGGTAGCCCATTTGAGCCAGTCGTTCACAACGGCACAACTTACCCAATCGCTCAGTGTAACAACAGCTACATCTTCCCAGGTATTGGCCTTGGTGTATTGGCTGTGAATGCTTCACGCATCACTGACGAAATGCTAATGGAATCAAGCCGTGCACTTGCTACGTGTTCTCCACTAGCAATCAATGGCACAGGTGCTCTACTTCCACCATTGGAAGAGATCCACACGGTATCTAAGAAAATTGCTCTTGCGGTAGGTAAAAAGGCGATTGAACAGGGCGTTGCTCTAGAGATCACTGAAGAAGCACTGCAACAAGCGATTGACCAGCACTTCTGGCAGCCAGTTTACCGTCGCTACAAGCGCACGGCATTCTAATAAAGCGTACTGCGCTTGGAATAAAGAGCGTTAACGACTCTTATATGAGCCTCTGCAATTGCAGGGGCTTTTTTCTTTAAACTGTCTTGTCTTTTTAACTGATTTTTCTCATTTTTATTTGGTATTATCGAGCACTCAAAAATTAATGCTCAGTGAAAGGACCATACCGAGAGTGAAATTTGATTCTCACATTATCCGTAGCTACATAAAAAAAGCTTACAAAAAACTGCAAGGTTTTCTGTTTGGCGCTTTCCTCGTGTTCTTAGTAGGCAGCGCTGCGGTTATTGCGATCGATTATTGGGTTTCATGGCAAGCGGAAGATCGCATCATCTACGATATAGATGAAGTGCCCGAGCTTGAGGTCGCCGTTGTGCTTGGCACGAGCAAATATTTGGGTCGAACACTCAACGACTATTATAAGCACCGAATCGAAGCCGCGATTGAGCTGTTCGACCGTGAAAAAGTCGACCAGTTTCTGTTAAGTGGTGATAACGCTCATCGCTCTTACAATGAGCCGTGGACGATGAAACGCGACTTGCTGAAAGCGGGTGTACCCGATGAACGCATTAACCTCGATTACGCAGGCTTTAGAACCTTAGACTCGATTGTTCGCGCTAAAAAGATCTTCGACACCGACAACTTCCTGATCATTACTCAGAAATTCCACTGTGAAAGAGCACTATTTATCGCTAATTCTTACGATATTCATGCACAATGTTTAGCGGTTTCAGGCCCTACTCATCATTCAGGCACCTCTATCCGTTTGCGTGAAGTTTTTGCGCGTACCAAAGCCTTCTTAGATTTGTATATTATGGGGACAACGCCAAAGTTCCTTGGACCTAAAGAGCCCATTCAATCGAGTCCAAAACCGGAATCATTTCCGATTCCAAACCCTATGACTGACCCCTCTGTAAACCCTGTTGTAGATCCTACAACAAACCCTATTGCAGACCCAGCAGAGACAGATGTGTAGAAAACTACACATTTTGAATTTGTTGCCTCACATTTCCCCACTGTTACACAAAAACACACCAACACGCCTTTATTAACTTAAGTAACATTCTCCCAACAAAGTCTGACCCTACATCAAGCTATATACCTCGAAAATAATAAGCACGACTCAATGAAGTCGTGCACCAATAAAACGAGGATAACAAAAGGAGCGTCTTATGACGGCACTTGTTACTACACTGAAACACTGGTTGTTCACCCGCAACAGCATGATATTAATTGGTAATTTCACGCTATTCGCACTCTTACTCAACACCCTTCCTTTCGAATCACAAGTCAATACTGGTTTGAGTATTCTCGTGTTCGTTGCGGTTCTATGGTTAACCGAAGCTATTCATGTCAGCATCACCGCTCTGCTCGTTCCACTCTTGGCTGTCTTGTTTGGTGTGTTCAATACGCCCGCAGCGCTGGCTAACTTTTCAAACCCGATCATCTTCTTATTCATGGGTGGCTTCGCATTAGCAGCTGCACTGAACAAGCAAGAGCTAGATAAAGCGATAGCTGACAAAGTGCTGCTGATAGCAAAAGGCAGAATGTCGGTCGCTGTGTTCATGTTGTTCGGTGTGAGTGCAGGTCTATCAATGTGGATCTCAAACACAGCCACCACAGCAATGATGCTTCCTCTTGTTCTTGGCATCATGAACAAGGTTGACCAAAGTGAAGACCGCAACACCTACGTGTTCGTACTACTGGGTATTGCTTACTGTGCTTCAATCGGTGGTATCGCAACCTTGGTTGGTAGCCCACCAAACGCAATTGCGGCGGCAGAAGTTGGCTTGAGCTTCACAGAGTGGATGGCACTTGGCCTACCAATCTCAATGATCTTACTGCCAATCGCGATGATTATTCTTTACGTGATGACTAAGCCGAAGCTTGACCACAAATTCGAGCTAGACCATGCCCCAGTTGAATGGACAAACAGCAAGAAAATCACACTGTCTATCTTCCTTCTAACCGTAACGCTTTGGATATTCGGTAAACCAATCAACGCAATGATTGGCGGATTCTCTAAATTTGATAGCTTGGTAGCGATTGGCGCAATTGTACTGCTTGGCGCTTCTAGAGCGGTGGAATGGAAAGATGTTGAGAAGACAACGGACTGGGGTGTTCTTATCCTGTTCGGTGGCGGTATCTGTTTAAGTAACATTCTGAAAGCGACAGGAACCAGCGTATTCCTAGCACACTCACTAAGCGGATTTTTAGAAACAGCTGGCGTACTGCTTACGATTCTAGCCGTGGTAGCGTTCGTGGTATTCCTAACGGAATTTGCGAGTAACACAGCGAGTGCAGCACTTCTGGTGCCAGTATTCGCAACCATCGCTGAAGCACTTGGTATGTCGCCAGTTATCTTGTCTGCTCTGATCGCTGTCGCTGCATCTTGTGCCTTCATGCTACCAGTAGCGACACCTCCTAACGCAATCGTGTTTGGCTCGGGTCACATCAAGCAGAAAGAGATGATGCGAATCGGTATGGTGTTGAACCTAGTTTGTATCCTAGTTCTGACTCTGTTCGCTTGGATCTTCTGGTAAACACTAACGTTCTATAAGCGCATGCTTACAGGAATGCTCCCCTAAACTGGTTGAACTTCCCCCGGTTCAACCAAGACAAAAATGCCCGTTCAGCGTAAGCAAGCACTGAACGGGCATATAAAAACAAGAAACGCTTTCCCTTTTGGTGGCCCCGCGCCACCTTTTTTGTTTTGGCTTTTGGGAGAAGAACCATAAAAACGCCACACGTTACATATGCACGTGTGGCTTATAAACTCATCAAAACAATTTTCAGATTAGTGACTCAAGATCACCTGGTTTCGACCTGAATGCTTTGCTTGATATAAAGCTTCATCAGCGCGAGCAATGGTCTCTGTCACTCGCTCTTGCTTCATCTCGGCAACACCGATACTGCATGTCAGCGGATCGCCATGAACCCAAAGGTGCTGGCTAACCAATAATCGAATGCGTTCAGCTTTTATCTGCGCCTCTCCGGCTTCGGTCTCAGGGCAAAAAACAATGAACTCTTCACCACCCCATCTCACCAACTTGTCGGTAGCGCTGATCGAACTGCCCACCACCATGCTGAACTCGCGTAAAATATGGTCACCCATTTGATGTCCGTACTTGTCATTTACACTCTTGAAGTAGTCGATATCGAGATACAACATACCCAGCTTGCCATGTCCTTGCTTCACATGTTGTGACTGCATTTTCAACCAATCACGAATCGCGTGGCGGTTTAGTATTCCGGTTAACTCATCACGATGGGCCATCTCTGAAAATTCAAAATTCTGTTCTCTCAGTGCGCGATTGACGTTCTTTAAGTGGTGATGTCTTTTCTCTGCGATCACCATGCGTTTTCTTGAACGGCTTAACTCTGACAGCAAGAATACGGTGCCCGTCCCCACCCACACAAACAGTAGGATCATGAACAAGCTTTCTGCGGTGATATACGAACCTTCGAACTCAATACTGCGGATGACGATTCTGTGGTGACCGAGTTTCGCTCCAGACGCAGTAGCAAACTCAACCATATTCACATTCGAAAATTCAGGGGCCGAATGCTCTAACGCAATGTCGTTGTCAGCCAGCCACCATGTCATCACTTGCAGATTTTTGATCGGGATTTCAATCACACCACCATCGATTCCTGGAGAAAACTCCATCCCATTGTACTTGTGCGTGTACTCGTCATCAGGAACTGAATAAGTAGGGTTGTAGTTACGTAGATAGGTTCTCAAACGGCCACTAGAGTCAGCCTCCGCATGGTAATCAATGTTCACTCTAAAGGTGTGGTACTGAGAAAGGTCAAGGCCCGAGGTGATGTCAGGGTTGATACGAATCGACAGCCCACAGTAAGGCCACGGATACTCCGACTCTTTAAGTTCACAGTCGAGAATATACTGCCCATTTTCGTAGGATAACTGGGACGTACTGACTCCCCTATCAACTTGATCACTGGTCGCGATAAATTCATATTTATCAGGGGTAATTGCCGTTATCACACGATTTCCGCTCACACGGTAATACTGCACAATGGCAAGTGTTGCGATAACTAAAAAGATAACAATCTTATGGATCCACTTCACGTCTAAGCTTCCGGCTTAAGGTCCCTATAAATGGGATTTCATGATAAAAAATAACCTGAGTGGATTAATGATATTGATGCCAATAATCCACTAAAAAGCGTTATATCACGCCTGAACAAAATGTCATACCATAATTTAAACTGAGTGTTTACCATCAATTATCCATCGCAATAATCGAGCAATATTGCGTATAAAAGCAGACTCTATTTGTTATACTCATCGCAAATCATCGTTGACCGTATCGCCTGTTCACAAGGCGAGCGAGTGGACGAAATAATAATCAAAATACAACGAGTAATGTCATGTCTTTATTAGCAAAAGGAACACTCAAGAAGATGAGTGCTTCCCTTGATGGTGCGGTTACTTACCGTTTACCTGTAGGTGAAGAGTTTGTAGAGCTAAACCCTCTGATTGGTAAAACCATCAACCTTACCCATACCGGCAATATTTTTTGTTGTTCGTGTGGTAAGAAAACCAAGAAAAGCTACTCTCAAGGCCACTGCTTTGTGTGCATGAAAAAGCTAGCAAGCTGCGACATGTGCATCATGAAACCAGAGACTTGTCACTACGATGAAGGCACATGTCGTGAGCCTCAATGGGGTGAAGAGAACTGCATGGTTGATCACTTCGTTTACCTATCAAACACATCAAGCCTAAAGGTGGGTATCACTCGTCATACTCAAATCCCTACCCGTTGGATTGACCAAGGCGCGACTCAAGGTTTGCCTATCTTGAAGGTAAAAACACGTCAGATCTCTGGCCTGATCGAAGTTGAGTTAGCGAAGCACATTGCTGACAAAACCAACTGGCGCACGCTGCTAAAAGGCGATGGCGACGATATGGAGTTGGTAGAAAAAGCCAAAGAACTATTGCCATTGGTTGAAGATAAGATCCAAGAGATCAGAGCGAAGTTTGGTGACGATGCAATCGAGATTCTGAGCGAAAACATCACTTCACTGAGCTACCCGGTTGAGCAGCACCCAGTGAAGATTGTATCGCACAACTTTGATAAGAATCCTGAAGTGACAGGCGTACTTCAAGGCATTAAAGGCCAATACCTTATCCTAGATACAGGTGTGATTAACATCCGTAAATTTGGTTCTTACGAAGTGGAAGTGTCTGCATAACTTGTAGAACTTAAACGTTTCTTATAGTTAGAAGCGCTTAGTGAATAGCCAAAAAATAAAATGCCCTCAAGTGATGACTTGAGGGCATTTTTCGTTGTCGATCCTATTCGCTTTCGATGACGATTTTAGGCGTTAGAGCGCAACCACATCTCCGTCTACACAATTCTTGCCGTTGGCTTTCGCGCGATAGAGAGATTGATCGGTTAAATTCACGAGTGCATCAATCGTGACACCGTCTTCACAGGCTTGGCTATCACTGATTCCGATACTGACACTCGAATTAAATCGTAACTGTTCATCAATCTTAAATTCGGTTTGATTAAACTGCTCTCGGATCTGATCAGACACTTGACGCGAAATCTGAGGCGACGCATTAGGGATAAATACAATGAACTCTTCACCGCCCCATCGACCTGCGACACCGCCCACAGCCTCAACATTACGCTTAGTAATATCAGCCAAAGCACAAATGACCTCGTCACCCACCATGTGCCCGTAGGTATCATTGATCGATTTGAAGTCATCGATATCAAGCAGCATACACACTAAGTGAGTCTCAGAGACAAGGTGCTCTCTCAGCCACTCATAAATCGCCCTACGGTTAAGCAAATCCGTCATTTCATCGTAATTCGCTTGGTGTACCAACTGCTTTTCCAGCATCACCTTTTGAGTCACATCTTCGAGCACAACCTGAACGGCTGGCTGACCTTTCCAAGTAATCGCATTGTCGTAAATATTGAAGAACCGATGAACGCCGTCAAAGCCAATGTTTTCAACCACGGTACTAGTACCTGACAACTCCCCTGATACGATCGCGTGATAGTGCTTGCTGATGCCATCGGCATTCTGTTTTGGTACCAGTTCAAGGATAGAGTCCAGCTCTAATACTTGCTCGATGGAAGCCGCGCCTTGCATGTTGACCCAAGATTGATTAACCATCAACGGCTTGAAATCTCGGTGAACCAAGATGCCCTGCCCAGATTGCATGATCATGTCGTGATACATCTTATCTTGCTCACGCACCGCATTTTGCAGCTGAATCGCAGGGGAAAGATCGATCACTGTGACTTGCAGTGCAGGTCTTCCCTGCCACTCCGTCACATGGTCGATAGAAAACACGGTGAACTCTCTGCCATTGCGATCAACATTGGTATAGGTGTGAACCTGAGGGTCGCGTTGACCACTGACCGTTTCAAGGTAATTTTGATAGGCGAGAACATGATAATCTTCTGAGATTAGATCTAGAAAGCTATCGATATTAGAAAGTAGTTCTTCGGGCGATTGGTATCCATAGATGCGAGCATAGTTAGCGTCAACACTCACTACATTCATATCTTGAATAGTTATTACACCGTACGTGGATTCGAAATTTATTGAAGACATTGCCAACTCCGCACTCTAGCTACACTTCATAAACTGGAGCATAACAACACATCCTGCCAACGCTTCCACACAATCTATCACGCGCTAGGGACATTAATATGCCATCTAGTATATCGTACTGTTGCGGCCTTCTCTACAACTCAATTGCTAACACGAGTTAGTAAAAGTAGACAAGCATCTCAATCCCATTATTCGCGTCAAAAAACAGAAATAGATAACCTATACCAATGTAACCATTATCTTTTTCTACTTTTGGCCTTGAACTGATGAAAGAATCCGCTCCCAACCACTTCAAATCCTGTTCGCTATTCTTTTAAACCTGCGCACTATTCTTTAAACCTACGAACTATTCATTCCAATCAGAGAAATATGAGACTAAGAAGTCGATAGCTAACCGTGCTCTCTGTGGAAGAAAACGACGGTTCTGATAAACAATCCAACTGCTTGTGCCCGCTCCCCAATACTCTTCTAACACAGGGACGAGTTTTCCATTGCTAAGACTGCCATTGAAACTGCTTTTAGGAAGATAAACGATGCCAAGCCCCTCTTCACATGCTTTCAGTACTGCGCTCGAATTGTTACTGCGCCAGCGTCCATGTACTCGCACTGCATTTAACGGTTTGCCCTCTTTCTCAAATAGCCACTGATCACTGTTGGCGATAATACAGCTGTGCATTTTTAACTGCTCTGGATGAGTCGGCGTACCAAATTGCTCTATGTAGTCTTTACTGGCTGCCGCTGCCATCGGGCGATCGACGAGCTTTCTTGCCACCAATCCTGAATCGTCCAATCGGCCATAACGAATCGCGAAATCGATGCCATCTTCGATGAAGTTAACCATCTTGGTATTGAAATTCATTTCTATGGTGAGCTCAGGATGCTCTTTAGCAAACTCCATCAGCGCCGCCGCGACATGATTTTCTGCAAACGCGCCTGCCGCACTCACACGCAGAGTACCGCTAAGCTGAGTTTGTTGAGACGTGACTTGTTCATTGGCCTGTTGTAGCCCAATCACCAAGTCTTTGCACTGTTGGTAATAAGTGTGGCCCGATTCAGTCAGGCTCACCATCCGTGTTGAACGCGCAAGCAGGGCCACTCCCACTCTCTCTTCCAACCTTGAAACCTGCCGACTCACATGGCTGGTACTGCAACCTAGCTGTTTAGCGGCTGCTGAAAAGCCGTGACATTCGGCTACCGCAACAAACTCATTAATACCTTCAAAGCTATCCATACTTCACCTGTTAACGTCTAACGAATTCACATCTGACTAATTCACATCCACTATTGCTATATAGCAATAATGTTTTGCCTATTCGGCATATTATCACTCAAATGGTTTGCTACTAGTATTACAGGTAACGAAACAGCGGCATCTAAATTGAAAATTTTGGTTTTCTAAATAAAAACCACGATGCCTAAAGAAAAACCACAACGCTGAAACCAAACAAACGTGCTCAAAGGGACGAATCATGAAAAAAATACTAATACCTGTAACTAACCACGCAACACTAGGCGATACAGATCAAGCGAATGGTACTTATGCGCCTGAACTGACTCATGCTCTCAAAGAGATCATTGCTGCGGGTTTTGAGTACGACATCGCTTCTATCAAGGGTGGTAAAGGCCCATTGTACGGAACCGATATTGAAGGGGATTCAGTAAACGCTGAGATCTTGGCTGATGATGACTTCCAAAACCGCATCAACAATACGATTCCTGTAAACCAAATTAATGCAGAAAGCTACGATGCTATCTTCTACCCAGGTGGTTTCGGTTTGCTTTCAGACCTAGCAACCAACGAGCAATTCGCTGCTATTGCGGCTAAGCATTACGAAGATGGTGGTGTGATTGCGTCAGTATGTCACGGCCCTGCGGCGCTGCTTCCGATTGTTTTAAGCAACGGCGAGAAGCTACTAAGCTCTAAATCGGTGACTGGCTTTACACGTGAAGAAGAGATCGACTTTGGCACCATCAACGACATTCCGTTCCTACTGGAAGAGTCTCTTGCTCGCAGCGCAGCGCGTTTCAACAAGGTTCAACCTTGGCAAGAGCTTGTGATTGTTGATGAGCGAGTAATTACAGGCCAGAACCCGACTAGCGCACACGCTGTAGGTGTAGCAATTGTTGAGCAGCTTTCTTAGTCGAATCGCTGTATTGATTAGGTCACAGGCGATAACTAAATAAGCGCGCTGAAACGAAAAAGAGCATATTTCCTACTCACTATTCATGAGAGAAGTATGCTCTTTTCTAATTCTGTCGCTATTAAGTGCTCGTGACTTCGTGCTAATTACTTCTACTAATGGCTTCGCAAGATCCCTTCAAGCACATTGAACAACAAGTCGATCTCTTCAATCGAGTTGTAATGCATACAGCCAATACGCACCACGCCCTGCTCTTCAATACCCAACTGCTTCACCAACCCTAATGCGTAGAAGTGACCATTCCACACACAGATATTATGCTCACCCAACTTCTTAGCGATGAACTCTGGAGAATGGTTTTCAAAGGTAACCGCAAAGGTTGGCGTTCTTAGATTCGAATCAAACTCGGTTTTTCCGTAAAGCTTTGCCCCTTCAAGATCAGACAAGCGTTTAAGGAAGTACTCACTGAGTTGGCTTTCATGCTTATTATAAAGTGCGTAGCTTTGCTCTAAACGAGAACGCAACGAATCGGCGGGATCACCTAACTGCGCCAAGTAATCCACCGCCGCAATCACACCGGCAAGGCCTTCGAAGCTTTGCGTGCCTGTCTCAAAACGACCTGGGCCGATATTGGTTGCAGGCTCAACCTTGTAAGGCTTTAACGTGTGTAGCCATTGAGGCGCAACATAAGCAATGCCCACATGCGGGCCGAAGAACTTATACGCTGAACACGCTAAGAAATCACAATTCAGTTGCTGAACATCAATCAAATGATGAGGAGCGTAGTGAACCGCATCGACATAAACCTGAGCACCATGTTGATGTGCTAGTTCGATCACTTTCGCCATATCAACAATGGAGCCTGTCGTGTTCGAAGCAAACGTGACTGCGACAAGTTTGGTTTTCTCGTTAAGCAGCGATTCAAAATGCGCCATGTCTAGGCTGCAATCCGATTCGTCGACACGTACTTGGCGAACAATCGCGCCTTTGTCGTCGGCCGCTTGCTGCCAGCTTGATACATTTGAGTAATGGTCTAACGCAGTGACGATAACTTCATCGCCCTCTTTCCAATCGCGGCTGATCGCTCGGCTCAGTTGGAAGGTCAGCGAAGTCATGTTCGCACCGAACACAACGTTGCCAGAAGACTCAGCATTGAGTAGCGCTTGTGCTGCTTCTCTTGCTTGCTGCATTAAGCTCGTGGTCTTTTGGCTAGAAAAATAGTGGCCACCTAGGTTTGAATTGAAATGCCCTAGGTATTCGGTCATTGAAGCTAAAACATTCTCAGGCACCTGAGATCCGCCTGGCCCATCAAAAAAGGTCACAGGCTTACCGTTATGGTATTGGCCTAACGCGCTAAACTGTTGGCGTACATCATTAAGAGTGAAGGACATTACGCGCATCCTTAGCCGTTAGCACAAACAAATCCATGTAACCCATCTCATCGTGGTCTATAGTGCGAATTGGTTGTGCGTTGTGCCACAACTTGCTGTCTGCAAGCATCGTAACATCGCCGTTTTCAAGCACTTTTCTAAAGAATGGCGCTTCATGAGAATCTTGGTATAGCATGATTTCGCCACCCACAATGTTATGACGGTTCACACCAATTAACGCGATGTGGTCGAAGCCATCTTGGTGCACGCCTTCTGGCGCAACCTGCGTCTCTTCATAAATGGCAGCGATACGAATTTGGTGGATTTCGATTTCTTGTCCGTCTTCAAGCCCGTTGGTTTCAATAAACAGTTCACACATCTCTTGCATGCCTTGGCTGCTTAGAATTGGTGCTTCAATCGGCTCGAATTGGCGAACAACGTCACCTTGAAAGTGATTAATGTTTTCAGACTGAACAAAGTTATGTTTGTCTAGCTCAACGACTTGTCCATTACTGAATTGAACCACCGAGTACCTTCTCAATCGAAACTGGCCATCCGCATGCTCTGTACTTGGTAGCTTAGAGAATGAAGGTGACAACTCCTCAACTGCGTGGTTACTGAGGTGGGTAATATGTAGGGTATTTTCGTGAGCATGTAACATCATCGACTCCTTAATGATTGTTAATTTACTTTCGATATTTAACGTTTTGTTTACATAAAGGATACTTGAAGATCTTGTCAAATCAACATTAAACAATCATTTATCCCGTCAGAAATAATAATTCAGATAGTAAAACTAACTTTAAATTAAAAAGCAGTGCATAACACCAGAATAAAAGATGACCAACTCTTAAAACTAGCACACTCCACTAGCTAGTTATAAATCCCTGCAAATTTAAATTTAACGATATTATAAACTAGCAAGCTATGTTTCATATTGTGTCAGCCCTTTCCCTTTAATACGCCAGCCTCCTTGCCTGAGTTCAGGCATCACACTCGCCATCATTCATTTCTATGCTTTTGCACCGCGAAATACGACCTACCTATCAATTGCCAAACTATTGATTATTTACACAACAAACTGAAATTGGTTAATTTATGAGTACGCCAGAAACCAAACGCCTTTGCTTGCGCGTCTGGAACAGGTCGAGTTCGGGGGGAACTCGGCCGCCCCAAATAGAGTGCTTTCTAATAAAACCTACAATTATAAATGATGCGTTTATTTGGAATATGATGGTCTGCCTTTATGTCCTAACTTAGAATTCGTTAAAAATAGGCGACTATAAAGATTGGGAATGTTCTACACAAAACAGATGAGAGGGTAAGCAAGCTTGAAAGGTTGGTTGCTAAAAGAGCCACCTTTGGTGACATTTACACCAAAAGTCAAAACGAAAATAAGTTAACTAGACTTAAAACGATTCACTTAGAAAATAGGGAATTTAGCTAACACTCAATTTCACTGGACTGATTTTTAAAACCGTTCTTCGAGCGCTTCTGCTGGTACATTCGCTGGTCAGCTAAGCTCAAACACTCAGAAAAATTGACACATTCAAAACTAGATGCGCTTCCAAAACTGAGGCCAGACTGAGGCCAATCAGCACTGCGAATTTGCTCTTCCACCTGAGTCACTCTAAGCTCAATCTGAGAATAGAGAGCCTCAACTTGTTTCTCTTTATCCACTTTCAACAACCAGATAAATTCGTCGCCACCAGCTCGATAAACCATTCCAAGGTCTGTAAATTTTTCTCGCATCATGCGGCTGGTGTATTCTAAAAAGCGATCCCCTTCATCATGACCATAAGTATCATTAATCGATTTAAGGCCATCACAATCGATGAAGACGATACAATAGGAATGATGTACTAATTGTTTACTCGCATCATTAAAATCCAGCCGGTTTCCAAGCCCCGTTAAACTATCCACCCTCGACTGGATATAGGTTTTCTGATGTTGATGTTGTTGAATCCGCAACCATTCAGTCAGTGACAATAAAATGCAGGTACAATCTATTGCTAATGCAACAACAACGATGACTTCTGTCGATCTCTGAGTCGGCAATGGTGCAAAATGCGCAAAAATGTAATATACCAAAGCCGTGCCATAACAAAGACCACCGATCAAATAATATTTAGCGACAAAGTTTCGTTGATAAACCATCAATACGCCAGTCACTATCATTGTCGGCACCCAGATTGCCGCAATTAAATGGGACATAACAAAAGTCAACGAAAACGGGGCAAAGACATTAATAAACCCGATAATGACACACAGCCAACTAAAGGCCTGAAAGGTAAGATTAATACGAATAAAATGCTGCGGAAATCCAAACAATAATCTTGTGTAATAGCAAGAAAAAGCAACCGCAAACGGAAACAATACCATTCCAAAATAAACTGGGTTCCAGCTTTGGCTTGATAATAAGTACCCCCAAGCGCCTGAAGCGGCGAACCATCCCAGGCCATGTAGCCCAACATAACCAGCACAAGCCAGTGTGACTGGATGTTTAGTTTGAAAGTAACAAAAAAGAGCGAAAACTCCCAACGTTAGCATGACAGTAATAGAAGCTAATGTGAGCGTATTGTTGCGGAAAACGTGAATATAAAATGGATATTCAGGTTGAAGAGTGAAGTTAACTGCCTTTGGAAATTTCTTTGCTTCCAAGTAGAGCCAAAGTGTTCCAGATTCCTCCGCATTCAATATTAACGGGAAGCTTTGCCTATGCAGATGCAAGATACTCTTGTTACTTAATTGGCCAAAATCAAGTATTCGCCTTACTTGACCATTTGTTGATTGCCAGTACCCCCAACCTTGATCCAAATAGTTTGCACGGAGTGTAACTATTTGTTGTGACGACTTGATATCGGAGTTGGCCAAATCAACTCTCAACCCAAACGCCCCTTCACCACCAAATATCGTTTCAATCCTTGGAGAGGATTCAATGTGTTTTTTTAATATGGGAAAATCGACTGGATCAGATAACAAAGGCATTTCATACCATCTTACAGCTTCATTAGCTAACACAGATTGTTCCCCGCTGACCTGCAGCGGAGAAGCAAAAACCGAATTCAGGCACACAATAAACACATTGATAAAAAGGATTAGAATCTGCATAGAGTTCAAATGATTCCGCGCAATATATAAATATCAATAATAACACATACAAAAAAATAACAACTGAGAAACACTCAACAGTTCAAGTATTAACCAACATTACACCTGTTTGTAATCATGCCGTTCATACTAAAAGTGCGTCTTGTGGTCGCTTATCTGCACGCTAATTTTGATGAATTCTTGCAGCGTCTTTTAACGCAAACTTTTTAAAATAAAACATAGGATTCAGGTTCTCTTGTTTTTCTACTCATCAATGTATACGCAAAAAAGTAAATACTGCTATAGAAACACCATGATCAAGAAGGCCCTAAAAGTGAGCAATATGCATAGCTGTTTGCAAGAGCACTTTCCTTGACTTATCGCTATTGATCTAAGACACAGGATTACAAGACCATCATTTAGTTCGGTTATGTTCTAACGTATAACGATTAATTACACTTCTGCCCTTGTTTAACCTTTTATTGCCTCCATATTTTCCATACAATCCTAAGCGATTATAAATTAAAACAAATTCAATTTCGGAGTCCTCATGAGCGACGTAAAGCACTGTAATTTATTGATTCTTGGTTCTGGCCCTGCTGGCTATACAGCTGCAGTTTACGCTGCTCGTGCAAACCTAAACCCAGTACTTGTTACCGGTATGCAGCAAGGTGGTCAGCTTACAACCACGACAGAAGTGGAAAACTGGCCGGGTGATCCTGAAGGTTTAACGGGCCCAGCTCTAATGGATCGCATGAAAGAGCACGCAGAGCGCTTTGAAACAGAGATCCTGTTCGACCACATTAACGAAGTAGACCTTTCAAACCGCCCTTTCCGTCTTAAAGGCGATTCTGGCGAGTACACGTGTGATGCGTTGATCATCTCAACGGGCGCATCGGCTAAGTACTTAGGTTTAGAGTCTGAAGAAGCATTCAAAGGCCGTGGCGTTTCTGCTTGTGCTACATGTGATGGTTTCTTCTATCGCAACCAGAAAGTCGCGGTTGTGGGTGGTGGTAACACGGCTGTTGAAGAAGCACTTTACCTGTCTAATATCGCGTCTGAAGTTCACCTAGTTCACCGCCGTGACACGTTCCGCGCTGAAAAGATTCTAGTGAAGCGTTTAATGGACAAAGTAGAGAACGGCAACATTGTTCTTCACACTGATCGCACGCTAGACGAGGTTCTGGGCGACGACATGGGCGTAACTGGCGTTCGTATTAAAGATACTCAGTCTGATAAGACAGAAGACATCGAAGTAATGGGCGCATTCATTGCTATCGGTCATCAACCAAACACTGAAATCTTCAAGGGCCAAGTGGATATGAAAGATGACTACATCATCGTTCAGTCAGGTCTTGAAGGTAACGCGACACAAACTAGCATCCCAGGCGTGTTCGCTGCAGGTGATGTAATGGACCACAACTACCGCCAAGCAATCACTTCTGCTGGTACAGGTTGTATGGCTGCACTGGATGCTGAACGCTTCCTAGATGGCCTTAACGATAAGTAAATCTGAGATTGCAGATTTGATTATCGGAGCTCTCGCCTCAGTAGATGCAGGGCATCATCACAATTTGTTGTAAATCCCTAGAGCCCAGCGGTATATCCACTGGGCTTTCTTTTGTATACTACCCGCCCTCAACAAATAATAATTATCATTAAGCCTTCATAATGGATAAGAAAAAACAACGCAGCTTGAACAAGTGGCTTAAGCAACAGAGTAAGTTAGCGAAACGCTGGCTTATGATTGCGATTAGCCTTGGCGTACTTTCAAGCGTGTTTTTAATTGCTCAAGCAGCTCTTCTCGCCTCTATTCTTCACCAGCTGATCATCGAGAATGTCGATAAATCTGAACTGGTTGGTCATTTCGCAGGCTTGGCATTATCGGTCGTTGGCCGTGCTGGCTGTACATGGGGACGTGAGATCGCAGGTTATCGCTGTGGTGAACAGATCCGTGTTTACATCAGGCAACTCATCCTTGATAAGTTACGTGAGTTGGGCCCTGCTTATATCAAAGGCAAACCTGCGGGTACGTGGGCAACCCTGTTGTTAGAACAAGTAGAAGACATGCAAGACTTCTTCTCTCGTTACTTACCTCAAATGTCTTTATCGGTAATGATTCCATTCATTATTTTGGTTGTGGTGTTCCCAGTAAACTGGGCAGCAGGACTGATCTTCTTGATTACTGCTCCACTGGTACCGATGTTCATGGCACTTGTTGGTATGAAAGCAGCCGATGCAAACCGTAAAAACTTCAAAGCACTGCAACGTCTTTCTGGTCACTTTTACGACCGTTTGCAGTCAATGACAACCATCCGTCTATTTGATCGCACCAACGCTGAAACAGAGGTACTTAAAGGTGCATCTGAAGTGTTCAGAACGCGTACTATGGATGTATTGAAGATCGCTTTCTTATCTTCTGCTGTGCTTGAATTCTTCACGTCTATCTCTATTGCAATGACGGCGGTTTACTTTGGTTTCACCTACATTGGTGAGCTTAACTTCGGTCACTACGGCGCAGGCATTACGCTATTCGCAGGTTTGTTTATCCTTATCTTGGCGCCAGAGTTTTACCAACCTCTACGCGACTTAGGTACTTTTTACCACGCGAAACAACAAGCGGTTGGTGCAGCCGAAAGTATTGTCGAGTTCCTAGAAACAGACATCACTAAGGTTAAATCAGGCGACACTCAGCTCGATCCGGCTCAAGGCATCAATATTGAAGCTCAAGATCTCAAAGTGTTAAGCCCTGAAGGTGTTCAATTAGTCGGTCCTATCTCGTTCGCATTGAACACTCGCCAATCGACTGCGTTAGTTGGCCCAAGTGGTGCGGGCAAAACGAGTTTGATCAACGCTATTCTTGGTTTCATGCCTTATGAAGGAAGCTTGAAAATCAATGGCGTTGAACTGCGTGACCTAGACTTGGCCTCTTGGCGTAAAACCATTAGCTGGGTTGGTCAAAATCCGTTGCTACTGCACGGCACAATTCGTGACAACGTCACTCTAGGTAAGCACGATATCACTGACCAAGTTGTCGAGAATGCACTTGAGCAGTCTTTTGCTAACGAATTCGTAAATGAGCACGGCTTGGATTACATGATTTCTGATCGCTCTGGCGGTCTGTCTGTGGGTCAATCTCAGCGTTTGGCTCTGGCTCGCGCAATGATTCAAGACGGCCAATTCTGGTTGCTCGATGAACCAACAGCCAGCCTAGATACTCGTAGCGAACAGTTGGTAATGAAAGGCATCAATAGCAACATCGAAAGCCGCACTGCCCTGCTTGTGACGCACCAACTCGCCCCGCTTCAATCAGTCGATAACATTCTGGTTATGCGCGATGGTGGTCTGGTTGAACAAGGTCATTACTCTCAGCTTTCGACTGCGGGTGGTTTATTCGAAGAGATGCTTAACGCGAACTTAGCTCAACAAGATAATAAGGGTAATTTAGATGCGTGATTTACTGCCTTACCTGAAACTCTATAAAAAGCATTGGTTTGGCCTATCGTTAGGCATGCTATTGGCTTTTGCTACACTGTCGGCTTCTATCGGCTTGTTAACGCTATCAGGCTGGTTTATTTCAGCTTCCGCGGTTGCTGGCCTTACGATTGCACGTGAAACCTTCAACTACATGCTACCAGGCGGTGGTGTACGTGGTTTGGCAATGAGCCGTACTGCGGGTCGTTGGGGTGAACGTGTTGTTAGCCACAATGCGACATTCAAACTGTTAACTGATCTGCGTATCTTCTTCTTCAAGAAGCTGGCTCCGCTGATCCCAGGTCGTATTTCAAACCTTCGTGATGCTGATCTTCTCAACCGTTTGGTTGCTGATGTCGATGCCATGGACCACGTGTACTTGCGCTTAGTAAGCCCAGTGACGGTGGGTGTGTTCGGGATTTTCTTCCTGACTCTGTTCTTGATGTGGTTCGATAGCTCACTAGGTTTAATCTTGGGTTCTATCCTTCTGATCATGCTACTGGTTTGGCCAATCTTGTTCTACAAGCTGGGGAAACGTAACGGTGGTGAGCTAACACAAAACAAAGCGGATCTTCGTGTGACTACGCTAGATTGGATTGAAGGCTACAGCGAACTGACTCTATTCGGTGCTGAAGAGCGTTACCGTAATGCGATTCTAGAGACGCAACGCAAGCTGATGGCGAATCAGTTTGTGAATGCTAACCTAACAGGTATGGCGTCAGCAGCGCTAATGCTGTTCAACGGTTTGACGCTGGTTCTTATGCTTTGGCTTGCGGCTGACGGTGTGGGTGGTAATGCACCAGACCCGTTCATCGCGCTAATGGCATTCGCAACTATGGCAAGCTTCGAGCTATTAATGCCAATCGCAGGCGCGTTCCAGCATTTAGGTCAAACTCTGTCTTCTGCTCGTCGCTTGAACGAAGTGATTCTGTCGGAGCCTGAAGTTCAGTTTGCTGAAGAGAAGCTCGATATCAACAAGCCGCTTGATATTACGTTCTCAAACGTGACGTTCAACTACCCTGACTCTGAGCGCAATGTTCTGAACGCTGTCGACCTAACGATCCCTGCAACGAACAAGGTTGCGATTGTGGGTCAAACGGGTTCTGGTAAATCAACACTGATTCAGCTTTTGACTCGCTACTGGGATCCTAAGAAGGGTTACATCTCAATCGCGGGCATTGAACTGACTCAGTGGAATGAATCACAGCTTCGTGAATCAATCAGTGTAGTAAGCCAACGTGTCGACATTCTAAATGGTACTTTGCGTGACAACTTGTTAATTGCAAGACCAAAAGCAACCGATGATCACTTAGCGAATATCCTTAAAGATGTTGGCCTAGAAAAACTGCTTGAGAATAATGCACTTGATAGCTGGTTAGGTGACGGTGGTCGTCAACTGTCTGGTGGTGAGAAGCGCCGTATTGGCATCGCACGTGCGATTCTTCATGATGCCCCTATCCTGCTTCTCGATGAGCCAACAGAAGGCTTAGATAAGCAAACAGAACACAGCATCATGACGCTGTTCGAGAAGCACTTTGAAGGCAAGACGGTTATCTTCATCACTCACCGTTTGATTGGTCTAGAGTCGATGGATTCTATCGTTCTGATTGAACAAGGCGAGATTGTTGAAAACGGCTCTCATGAGAAACTGTTAAACGAAGCAGGACGTTATTTCCAACTGCGTCAGGCAATCTAGCGCCTTCATCAGTTATAAAGATAACCGTTCAAAGCCCGAGTTTATGCTCGGGCTTTTTTGTGTCTTTAATTATTCTGAGCTACACCCTTCTTCAATCAAGTTTAACCCGTCACTTCCACTTCCAATAGGTGGCTGACCTTGATGTAAAAAAGAAAATAGCTTAACAACGACAAGCTAGAACCCCTGCGATGGTGAAATTTATGGAGCACTGCTTTCCTACTAGCGCGGCCCTCAAAACTAAGTTCCCAGTTTATCCAAACAACTAGTTAGGGTTCATAACTCTAACTAGAACGCACAAAAAAGCCGAATGTGATAATCACATTCGGCTTTTTGATAACGTTATCGCGAATTATTCGCTAGTCGTTTTAGCTATCAAGTTATCGCTATTCGCTCAGAACTTAGTGCTTAAAGCTTGAAGCGGCTGATTTCGCTTTCTAGCTCGTGAGACAGTTCAGATAACTGAGCAGCTTGCTCTGCAGCTTGGTGTGCTTCGTCTGCTAGCTCGTTAGATACGTCACGGATTCCTTCAGTGTTACGAGTAATCTCAGACGTTACTGACGCTTGCTCTTCTGCAGCAGAAGCAATCTGTGTTGCCATGTCACTGATGCGTTCAACAGCAGCATGGATTTGCGTTAGGCTTGCAGCCGCTGAGTTCGCGTCATCAACACTGGTTTCAGCAAGTGTACGGCTATCGTTCATGATGTTAACCGCTTTGCCTGTTGTACCTTGCAGCAACTCAATCGTTTGTTGAATTTCTTGCGTTGAACCGTGTGTACGTTGGCTCAGAACTCGAACTTCATCCGCTACTACTGCGAAACCACGACCTTGCTCACCGGCACGTGCTGCTTCAATAGCGGCGTTAAGTGCAAGTAGGTTCGTTTGTTCTGCAATACCTTGAATGTTAGACAAGATAGCGTTGATGCTGTTGCCGTGCTCTTCAAGCTCGAGAATCACGTTAGTTGCGATTTGAACTTCTTGAGCAAGGTTTTGGATAGAGCTTTGAGTCTGTGTTACTTGACCAGTACCGTGCTCACACGCGCCAACCGCTTCAGATGAGTTCTGTGCAGTGTGGTCTGCGTTACCTGCGATCTCTTGTGTTGCTGCAGCCATTTCGTTAACGGCTGTTGCTACCATGTTGATCTCGTCTTGTTGCATTTGGATACGAGCACTACGTTCTTCAGCTTGAGAAGCCGTTTGACGCGCTTGGTTGCCCAGCGCAGCAGATACTTCGCTTAGCTTGATCACCATGGTGTGCATGTTGCCCACAAAACGGTTGAAGTTTGCTGCAAGCTGACCAATTTCGTCGTCGCTCTTAGGCTCAAGGCGTTGAGTAAGATCGCCCTCACCTGAAGCAATTTCTTCAAGTGCTGCTGAAACGCGGTTTAGGTCGCGGAATAGGAAGCTTACTAACCAAGACACAAGTACGATTACGATGAGCGTAATAATGACAGCAGTGATGATCAGCTGAGTAAGTAGCGTTGAGTGGTTCGCTTCTTCTGTTGCTTTGTCCATCTGAACCGCGAAGATCCAGTTAGTGTTAGGCACCTTCGTGAAGTAAAGCAGCTTGTCTGCGCCGCGCTCTTTGATGATCTCGATGCTACCCGTACGCACTGCGTTTTCGATGATAGGCATAGAGATATCGTTTGAAAGCTGGCTTACCGGCTTCAAGCTTAGTGCTGAATCTGGGTGTGCTAGGAATGTGCCGTCAGAGGCATCAATTAGCATTGCGTAAGCGTTGTCACCAACATCAAGGCTGATTACATCGTTAACCAACTGGTCGATCAGTACGTCTGCACCAACAACACCAACAAGTTGGCCATTGTGGCGAACAGGTTCTGCGATCGTTACTAGAAGTGCTTTGGTGATTGCATCTTGGTAAGCCGTAGTAATGATTTGCTTACCTGCAGCGTTTGCTTCTTGATACCAAGGACGTTGACGAGGATCGTAATCTGCACGATTACGTTCAGGATGTGAACGGTACATTCCACCTTCTGGAGTACCTAAAAAGATATCGTCAAAGCCACCCGCTACACGAGCTTGTCTAAGGAAAGGAACAACATCATCCTCTCGTGAAAAGTCATTAAATGCTGATGCGATATCAGTACGGATATCAATCCAGTTTTTAATACCTTCAGATGCTGCTTCAGATACGCTTTCAGCTCGTAGGTATACGCCATTACGAGTCTGTTCAAATAATTGGTTTGCTGATAACCAAGTTAACGCTGTTGCCATAACGACAACAGCAGATAGGCTAGCACCTATTAACTTCTGCTTAAGTGTTAGTTTCATGTCAAAGTTTCACGAGTAGTGGGAAATCTCGCGCATACTACCCAATATCAGTATTAAATTCGAGCGATTTTATAATTTAATAACGTAATATAATTTTAAGCAAACCATAAGCTTAAGTAATGTCAAATCCTTGGCTTATCGCCAAATTTAAGGCGGTGTTGTCTCTACGGTTATTAACATTTTTATCGCACTTCACATGCTTAAAAGAGACAAGAAAACACGGTAAAGAGGAAACAAAAAAGGCAGAAGAGTTTCCTCTTCTGCCTTCATATTATTTACCGTTCTACTGCGTATAAATTGCAGTAGATTTCAGCTTAAAAAGCCTAGCGTTTTTCTGTACGCATACCCATTAGCAAGCTCACACACATCAGTAATAGAATGATGGTAAATGGTAATGCCGTCGAGATTGCACCCGCTTGTAGAGCTTGTACTGCTTCAGTACCACCAACCCACAATAGAGCCACAGCAATCGCACCTTCAAGGAACGCCCAGAACACACGTTGAGGCACAGGCGTATCAACTTTACCACCCGCGGTGATGCTGTCGATTACTAGAGAGCCTGAGTCAGACGATGTAATGAAGAATACTAGAACCAATACAACCGCAATGATTGAAAGCAGAGTCCCGAACGGCAGTGCATCAAACATTTGGAACATTGCTAGTGATACATCTGTTAGGCCGTCTTGACCAAGAATACCAACGTTATTCACGATTTGGTCAATCGCCATGCCACCGAATACTGACATCCAAATGATAGTCACTGTCGTCGGTACAATCAGTACTGCTGTGATGAACTCACGAACGGTACGACCTTTAGAAACACGTGCGATAAACATACCTACGAATGGAGACCATGAGATCCACCAAGCCCAGTAGAATACAGTCCAACCGTGCATCCACGTTTCATCTTCACGACCGTGAGGGTTACTCAACGGAATGATGTTTTCAATGTATGCCATCAATGTCGTTGGGATAGAACCTAAAGTCACCGCGTAGCCGATTAGAGCCACTAAGATAAGCAGTAGGAAAGCCACCAACATGTTGATGTTACTGATAACTTTAACGCCACCATCAATACCACGAAGTACTGATACTACCGCCAATAAAGTCACCGCTGTAATCACAATAACTTGCAGACCTAGGCCCGCTTCAATGCCGAATACATGCTGAATACCACTTGCCGCTTGTTGTGCACCAAGACCTAACGATGTCGCCAGACCAAATAGCGTTGCAAGTACAGCAAGAATATCAACAATGTGACCTGCCCAGCCCCAAGCTCTATCACCTAAAATTGGGTAAAAGATAGAACGGATAGAAAGAGGCAATCCCTTGTTGTAAGAGAAAAACGCAAGTGACAGTGCTACTACGCCATAAATCGCCCAAGGGTGTAGACCCCAGTGATACATGGTTGCGCCCAATGCCAGTTTTGCAGCTTCTGGTGTGTTTGGTTCAACACCTAACGGAGTTTCAAACCAACCCGTGAAGTAAGCCGCTGGCTCTGCCACACTCCAGAACATCAAGCCGATACCCATACCTGCGGCAAACAGCATCGATAGCCAAGAGAAGAATGAGTAATCTGCCGTCGCATCAACACCACCAAGGCGGATTTTGCCGTACGGAGAAACAATCAAACCTAAGCAGAAAATTACGAAAATATTACCCGACCAGATGAAAAGCCAATCAAACGAATTGATAATCTGGCCTTTAACGCCATCTAGCGCAGCCTTTGCTGAAGCGGTATCTGTAATAAGAACACCGATCAGGAACAAAGCGATAAGTCCCGCACTAATACCAAATACTGGGTTATGAACATCAAAACCCCATTTTTGGACGTTATCTTGACCGACAGTGTAATCCGTACTGTCGATACTGTATTTATCTATACCTTTAGTCATTATCCCTCTCTACGGAATTCTATTAGGGTCTATTGACCTCGTATTCCTTACTTACCTGCGACTTAATTACAAACTCGAACCTACGATCCAAGTAGTACAAGCTGTTGTCACAATAATTCAAATACTTGGATGTCTGAAGTTTAGCAGGTTAACTTGTTGTTTTCAGTAAACTAGAATCGGCTCGATGGAATTTCAAACAATATTCACGTAATTACTCAAGTTTATGACGAAAAAAAGGTCGACCCTGTCGACCTTTTTATCAAAAATACTTTTAACTCAAAGCATTTTGGTGCTTAACCAATTGATTTTCAGTTCGTAAACCTAGCAATAAGCTTAGGCACATAAGCAATAATATGAAGGCAAATGGTAGCGCCATCGATACCGTTCCAGCTTGCAGTGCTTGAATAGATTCCGTACCACCAACCCATAGTAGAACCGCTGCAATCGCGCCGCCCATCAACGCCCAAAATACACGTTGTGGAACCGGTGCATCCACTTTACCGCCAGAGGTAATGCTATCGATAACCAATGAGCCTGAATCAGAAGAGGTGATAAAGAACACCATAATCAAACCAATCGATACCACTGAAAGCACAGAGCTCATTGGCAGAGCATCGTAAGTATGGAAAAGAGAAAGTGTAATATCTTGCAGACCATTCACACCAATCTCGCCCACCTTGTTCGCCACTTGATCAATCGCGATGCCACCGAAAATAGCCATCCAGATGATGAGTACTGTCGTTGGGATGAACAATACAGCAACGATGAATTCACGAATCGTTCGACCTTTAGAGATACGAGCGATGAACATGCCTACGAATGGTGACCAAGACATCCACCACGCCCAGTAGAATACCGTCCAACCTTGCATCCACGTTTCGTCATCACGACCGTGAGGATTGCTTAAGGGAATGAAGTTTTCAATGTAGCCCATTAGCGCGGTTGGGATTGCTTTAATACCCGCCATGCCACCAGCGATGGTAACGAAGATAAGTAAGCCCAAAGCAACCAGCATGTTCACATTACTCAGAAGCTTTACACCACCGTTGATGCCACGAACCACGGACATTGTCGCTAAGAAAGTAACCACTGCGATAACAATCAGCTGCATGCCAATACCGCCATCGGTACCAAATACATGGTTAATACCACTTGTTGCTTGTTGAGCACCTAAGCCCAATGAAGTTGCAAGGCCAAATAGCGTTGCAAGCACAGCGACGATATCAACAATATGACCAAACCAACCCCAAGTTCTATCACCCAAGATAGGGTAGAAAATAGAGCGGATTGATAGAGGTAAACCTTTATTGAAGGTGAAGAAGGCAAGCGCTAGAGCAACAACCGCGTAAATCGCCCAACCGTGCAGACCCCAGTTGTAGATGGTTGCACCAAGAGCCAACTTCGCCGCTTCAGGAGAGTAAGCTTCAACACCTAGTGGTGTTTCATACCAGCCAGTGAAATAAGCTACTGGCTCAGCAACCCCCAGAACATTAAGCCAATACCCATTCCTGCGGCGAATAACATCGACATCCAAGATAGGTTTGAGTGCTCTGCTTTGGCATCATTGCCACCAATACGTATCTTGCCATACGGGGAGACAATGAGGGCAAAACAGAAAATTACGAAGATGTTTGCTGCCCACATGAAGAAACCATCGAAGTTACCAATGACTTTCCATTTGATTCCATCAAGCGCCACTTTTGCGGTTTCAGGGTCTGCGACTAGAAGTGCCAACAGGAAGATAATGATCGCCCCTGCACTGATTCCAAATACTGGGTTATGAACATCAAAACCCCATTTCTGAACGTTATCTTGTCCTACTGTATAATCGGTATTTTCAATACTATACCTATCTTTTACAGGCTCCATGCTTCCTCTCTAATTTGCAGCGCACAGTTTGCAACATTGCATTCGGCGCTTAAATTTCGAAAAGAAGAATATCAACCTGTCGCAAAAATACTAAAAAAACCTCCATAAAGGAGGCGTAAATTACACATTTAGTAATTAAATTACACATTTAACGTTATTTAGCGTAAGATCAGTCCACAAGCCCGGAGCTGACCGCATATTTAGCAAGCTCTGCCGTAGAGTGAATATCGAGCTTATGCTTAATATTTTGCCTATGGGTTTCTACCGTTCGATAGCTGATATTCAGCGCCTTTGCGACCTCTTTACTGCTCTCCCCTTTTGCGACTAATTTCAGCACAGCCTCTTCACGTCTGCTCAATGGATTCTTGACAGATGGCGTGGGAGTAATCGGCTGAGTAAACAAATTCTGCGTGACTTTTTCACAGAAATAGGTCGATCCTTGATTGACCGTTTTGATTGCCTGTACCATTTTTTCAGCCGAAATCTCTTTCAACATGTAACCGACAGCACCCGACTGCATCACCTTCATGATGTATTCACGGTTGTTATGCATGGTCAGCATCAGGACCTTGGCTTCTGGGTCTTCTTCTTTAATCAGATGGGTGGCATCAATGCCATTCATGATAGGCATGCTGATATCCATCAACACCACATCAGGGCGCAGAGACTTAACGACCTCTACCGCTTCTAGTCCATTGCTGGCGGTACCTATCACGCTAATATCTGGCTCGAGTTCCAATCTCGCCATAAAGCCATCCAGTACCACTTGGTGATCGTCAGCAATCACAACTCGAATAACTTCACTCATTCATTAATCCCTCTAGTGTCAGTAACACTGTAATTTCCGTTCCGAGGCCAATCTCACTCATCAATTCAAAGTCACCACCGATGAACTCCACTCGCTCTCTCATGTTACGCAGCCCGATCCCTCGTTTTTCCATCGCTTTATAGGTGTTGAAACCGACACCGTTATCTTGAATCAGTAGTTGCAACACATTACCAATTTGCTGAGCGATAACCGTTACTTTGGTCGCTTGTGCATGTTTTTCTATATTATTCAGCGACTCTTGCACGACTCGATATAGGGTCGTCGCCGCCTCTGATTTTAACTTACCAGGTTGAGTAGCAAACATGGTCTCGACTTCTATGCCCGAGTGCGCCTGAAAATCTAACAGTAATGAAGACAATGCCGCTTCTAAGCCTATGTCATCCAATGAACTTGGACGAAGTTGATGCGAGATGTGCCTCACTTCTTCGATCGCTCGCATCAGTGAATGCTGCGACTTATTCAAATGTGCTTTAAGGTCTTCATTTTGTAGCTTATTACCGAGCAGTTCCAAATGGCAACGACTCGACACTAATAATTGGTTAATACCATCATGCAACTCACGCGCTAGATGCTTCTTCTCGTCTTCTTGGAACATCACCGTCTTATGCGCCAGCTCCTTTAAGTTGTTATCAGCAATCCGATGTTCATGCATGTTAATAGCCAAGGTCAGCACGATGATGACCGCGACCGTTACGCTCAAAATCACCACAATCGAAAAGAACGTGGTTTCAATATTCTTATTTATCGCAGCCTGCATCGAAGCCACTTCTTGGTGTACGTCTTCAATATACAAGCCGGTGCCAATCATCCAGTCCCAACGCTCTAACCAAGCGGCGTAGCTCAGCTTAGACACCACCTCACCCGTCGACGGTTTTTGCCACAAATACTGGTGAAACCCGCCTCCGGTTTGCGCTTCTCTTAACAGAGCCTCTATCAGAAAATCGCCATCTTCATCTTGCAGTTGGAGTAGGTTTTGGCCTATCAATTCTGGCTGAATTGGATGAACCAAGTTGGTCCCGAGGCGATCGTATGCGAAGAAGTACCCATCAGAGCCATATCTAAGTTTAGACAATATGGTTCGAACTTTTTTTTTGGCTTGGGCTTCTTGGATATTTGGATCGTTATAGACGTGTTCTATGGCGTCGAACGCGAGATCAACCGTGTCTTTGAGGGCGTTTTCACGCGACTTGATTAGGCTGTCTCTAAAGATCTCGACTTCTTTAGCGCCTAACGTCTTAGTCTGGTGCAGCGAGATCCAACTAATACTCGCCGTTACCAGCAGCAACGGGAGCAACGTCAGCAAAATCAGCTTGGCTTTTAGAGGCATTCCTTTCCCTCACAAAAAACGGCTTACTGAACATCAATAAGCCGTTTTACTTTAGCAATTTATAGATAGCCGTCGAAACATATCATTCACATTCTTGGCTTCACTCACATTCCATAGAAAGATGGGAAAGCGAGAAGTGATCCAAGTACGAGGATTTGAATCAGAATGAACGGCATCACACCTCGGTAGATGTCCTTAGTCGTCACGCCTTTAGGTGCTACGCCTTTTAAATAGAACAAACTAAAACCAAATGGCGGCGTTAAGAAGGAAGTTTGTAGGTTCATCGCAATAAGGATAGCGAACCATGTCATGTTGATGCCCATCAGTTCAGCAACTGGCGCAATGATCGGCACGATGATGAAACAGATCTCTACGAAGTCGATGAAGAAACCAAGAATCAAAATCACCAGCATGGTAATTATCAGGAAGCCCCATTTTTCACCTGGCAGTTGTAGCATCCACTCTTCAACCAGATAGTCGCCACCAGTGTAGGTAAACGCCATTGAGAATGCCGTTGCACCCAACAAGATAGCAAATACCATCGCCGTTACTTTCACCGTCTCTTTCGACGCCTCGTACACCATCGACCAACTAAATTGACCGTAAAGCAGTGCAAGTATCATCGCACCCGCGCCACCTAATGCGGCTGACTCTGTTGGCGTAGCAACACCTGCGAAGATAGAGCCCAGTACAACAATGATTAACGCTAGAGGCGGAAGAATCGCTTTCAGTGCATTAAACACTTCCTGCTTACGGCTGATGGAGTCATCACGTTCAATAGGTTGAGCCGCTTCAGGGTGTAGCTTTGCGTATATCAAGATATAAACGATGTACGCGCCGACCAGCATCACGCCCGGCCAAATCGCCGCTTGGAACAAGTCGCCTACAGGAACACCTAGAACATCACCCAATAGAATCAATACGATGGAGGGTGGAATGATCTGCCCTAGCGTACCAGACGCACAAATAGTGCCGCAGGCTAAGCCTTTGTCGTAATTGTACTTGAGCATTACAGGTAGGGAGATAAGTCCCATAGCAACAACAGAAGCACCAACCACGCCAGTAGAAGCCGCAAGTAGTGAACCTACTAATACGGTTGAAATCGCGATACCACCACGAACGCCGCCAAACAGTCGCCCCATAGACTCAAGCAACTGCTCAGCAAGCTTGGTCTTTTGTAGAACGAGCCCCATAAAAACAAACAATGGAACGGCCATCAGAACCGTGTTTTCCATAATGGATTGAATTCGATATGGCATGAAGGCAAACATTTCAATGCCCTCAGCCCAAACACCAAAGATTAACGCGATACCACCAAAGGTAAACGCCACTGGGAAGCCAAGTAAAAGCGCAAACAAGGCTACGAAAAACATTACTATTCCAATCATGTTCAGCCTCTACTTGTTTTTTGTATGAATATTGTTTGCATGGATAAGATGCGGATTAAAAATCTTATTCAGTGAATGCAGGATCAAACCTACGCCACTGAGTGCCATCAAAAAGAATGACAGCGGGATCATAGCTTTGATGATCCAGCGATACGGCAGGCCACCGGGATCGCCTGAGGTTTCACCCAGTTCATAACTCTCTTTGGCAACATCGATACCAAACCAAGCCACCAGCAGGCAAAACGGAAGTAGAAAGATAAGCGTGCCAAGCAGGTCAATAATCGCTTGTGCTTTAAAGCTCAGTTGCTCGTAGAACACATCCACTCGCACATGACCACCAGCCTTGATGGCATAAGGAACACCTAATAGGAAAACGGCTGAGAAGAGGTGCCACTCCATCTCTTGGAAGGCGATAGAGACATCGTTGAAGGCATATCTCATGACAACGTCATACACGACGTTGGCGATAAGTAAAATAAACAACATACTGGAAAGCCATCCCAGTGCGTCACCGATACGATTAAACAGGCGTTCAATATAAATTAGACTTCGCATTCCCGACTCCATGGAATTTGAAAAGACATCGCGCAGCTGAGGTAACGAGCTGTAGGACGTAGAAAAGGTTCTTGAGCGTAATACAGGATTTATCCTGCTTAGTTATTATGTTTTAAATGAACCCTCGGCTTATTCACTCTTAAATACTCAATAAGAAAAGCTTCGGGTTCATTTAGATTCAGTTCAACAACTGTCGATTATTTCGCTTGGCTATTTAGATAAGCTCTATGTGAAATATCCGTCCATGAACGTACTTGCTCTAGGTAGCTTGCTTGTGAAGCTTGAATCTCTTTTGCTAGCTCATCTTTCTCAGCATGTGCAGCCAGTAGGCGATCGTTCGCTTCTTTCAGAGCAGACATAACCTCTGGTGGGAAATCTTTCACTTGTACATCTGGGTATTCTGTCTTCATTGAAACCCAGTTCTTACCACTTTCGTGCGTTGCTTGTGTGTACATGTCGTAAGCCGCAGTACGCATTGCAACACGTAAGATTTCTTGTAGGTCTTCAGGCAGCTTGTTCCATGTACGCTTGTTCACTAGGAATTGAAGCTCTGAACCCGGCTCGTGCCAACCTGTGTAGTAGTAAGGCGCGATTTTGTGGAAGCCCATTCGTAAATCCAGCGATGGACCTACCCACTCTAGTGCATCAATCGTGCGACGCTCTAGAGACGTGTAAAGTTCACCTGGGGCAATGTTCGTCGGTTTAGCACCTAGCTCAGCAAGAATCTCGCCTGCAAAGCCCGGGATTCGCATTTTCAGACCTTGTAGATCTTCAACGCTGTTGATCTCTTTTTGAAACCACCCCCCCATCTGGATATCCGTGTTACCACCAGGGAAAGACATCAAGTTATGTGGAGAGTAAACCTGCTCCATTAACTCCATACCACCACCGTGATAGAACCACGCGTATTGTTCTGCTGGCGTCATACCGAAAGGCATAGAAGTGAAGTAAAGAGTGTTTGGAACTTTACCTTTCCAGTAGTAAGAGCCTGAGTGACCCATGTCGTATTGACCAGACTTAACCATGTCAAAAACGCCAAGAGGTGCTTTGTGTTTGTTTGCTGAATCGATTCTGATTTGCAGTCGACCATTCGACATCTTCTCAGCCATCGCCGCCATGTTTTTGGTTGCATCACCGAAAACTGGGAAGTTTGGTCCCCAAGTTTCCGCAAGTTTTAAACGGTAAACCTTATCAGCGGCTGTAGCACCAGTAGCGACCAAAGCTAAACAAGCCGCAGCAGTTACTGCAACGTTTTTAAAAACTCGTGTGAGGGAGTTAGAAATGAGACTCATGTTCACGTCCTTTGTTGGGTTAACACTCTTTCTATGAGCATTTTTTATGATTCAACATAAGAGTGCACCGTGATGAGGCAACAAGATATCAGGGAGAGCACGCACGCATGGCGTTAACAAAGTTACGTATTAGACCAAAGGATTAAGTAGAACTACGTAGGAGATGATTGAATAGTGTCGATTTCAAAGGAGTTTGGATATTCACCAAGGCAATGCGTATTGATAAATACCTAAGTATTAATAATTAAATACTCTTAACAATTGATTGCCATTTCGTGATGAAGCTCTATTCATTGCTGTATTTTAGGGAAAAAAATCAAGGCTTTGCTCTCTTGATCTACCTAGCTAACGCCCTAATTTAGTGCTTGCTGATTCGAAGCTCTGACACGAGACAACACTAATCAGTTAAGCCGTATATCGAATTGGAATTGAGATTATAGAGCCTAGGTTTAGGCTTGGATTTGGGCTCGGACTTGGCATAATGTGCCAGATACAAAAAAGCCTCGAAAATCGAGGCTTAAAAACTTAACGAAGCGAATGTAATCCCACAGGATTAGATAGCTTTGTAGATAACCTTGTTACCTGCTAGCTGCTCTTTCGCTACTAGGTTTTCTTCAAGAAGTTTTTTCAATGCGCCTGTTGCCCATGAAGCTGCTTTCGCGTCTTCTTGACCAGCTTCTAGGCCGATACCTTTAGGGTTAATGCCTTCAGCATTGCTAACAACGATGTCTAGAACTTGTTGTTGCTTAGGAGTCAGTGCTACTGCAACTTCTTTAGTTGCTGCTACTGCTTTCTCTACCGCTGGTTTTGCTGCTACAGTTTTTTCTGCTACAACTTTCTCTGCGACAGGCTTCGCTTTTTTCGGCGTTGCCACTGCTTTAACTACAGCCGCTTTAGTGCGTTTCTGCAGTTTAGCCTGCACCTTACGCTTATGAGCAAGTCTCATTGAATATTTCTCCAGTTCACTGCTCTTTTCGCAGTGGTGAAAATTTGAAGCGCGATTTATACCAAAAAACAGGAGCTATTTGTAGAGTGAAGCGTCGAAAGTCGACGAAAAATACCGATATTGTCTACTAGCGTCTATTATTTAAACATCGACTTATCAATTCAGGGTCATATACACTGGTTATCCATCCAGACAAAAATATGAAAACTTGGTGTTACCTATGGACACTCGTCACCTTAGTAATTTCTCTTTGCCTTCATTCACTCGCTCGTACCGTATCCTCGCCATTATTTTAGGCTTCATTTGCTTGATCGTTTCGCTCTACAGTGACAATCCAAAGTTACTGATCGTGGGTGCTTTTTGCAGTATTGCGCTTCTGGGAACTGGCTACTATTTGATGCTGCGCAGCCGAGTGATGTTCACACTTACCCCGACTCATTTTCAGCAGCACTTTTACAAAGGGGGTTGGGTTTTAAAATGGAGTAACATCCAAAAAATTGGTCTTTGCACTTATGAACAAGATGGTTGGCATCAACCTCTGCCCTGGGTCGGAATTAAAGTAAAAGATTACTCGCCCTACCTCGATTCGATTTGCCCTAAAATAACTTGTGAATTATTGCTCAGCCAACGAGCACTTTTGTACTTAGGAGCCAAACAAGCAGGCAAAGAGTCCAACTTTGAGGATATGGTTCTCGACTCATCGCATTACCATGCGCGTTGTACTGAAAGTGGCTGTGTCGAACTAAGCCAATACAAAGAGTCGCAGAATACCGACAACGTAAATTTCAACGATAACCAATCACAGGACAACCTTGATTCACCGAATGAGACAAACAGTCCAAACGCGGTGATTAAAAACTATTCTGGATTGCAGGCGATGCTTGCCAACAGAATGAAATATCAAAGGGGCTTCCACGGTTATGACATTTTCATATCAACCCATGATTTGAATATGAGTGGAGAAGAGTTTGTGGGGCTGGCTCGACGCTACTTGGCTGCCGCTGAACGTCTTTCTGATTAAGGTTTACCAGTAAGTTCACACACAATAAAAAAGCTTAGCTTTCAGGACAAAAGCTAAGCTTCATTTTCAATCAATCGACACAAATAATCGGTTGTAAAATCAAAGATTTAATTAGTACAGAGGCATTTCATCTGCGACGAACGGGTTTGATGCACGCTCGCGACCGAATGTCGATTCAGGACCATGGCCCGGAACGAATGTTACGTCACTGCCTAGTGGCCAAAGCTTAGTCTTGATTGAAGCGATAAGCGTATTGAAGTCACCTTGTGGGAAGTCAGTACGGCCAATTGCGCCGTTAAACAACACATCACCCACAAACGCTAAACGAGCTTGCTCACTGAACAGTACAACGTGACCTGGCGTGTGGCCCGGCGTGTGAATCACATCAATCACTTGATTACCAAAAGTGACTTTGTCGCCCTCTTCTAACCAAGTGTTTGGTTCAAAAGCTTTACACAGTGGGAAACCAAACATCTGACTTTGATTCTCTAGACCTTGTAGCCAGAAGTTGTCTGCCTTATGCGGGCCCACAATTTCAACCTTCAAGATCTCAGCAAGTGGTACCGTACCGCCAACATGATCTAAGTGACCGTGCGTCAGTACCAAGTTCACAACCTTAACACCGAGTTCTTCAATGATAGCCGCGAGTTGTTGAACATCACCGCCCGGATCGACAACGATGCCTTCCATGGTTTCATCACACCACACAATCGAGCAGTTCTGAGAAAAAGAGGTAACAGGTACAACTTGATACTTAAGAGACATATACAAACCTTAAAGAGCGAATCTGGTGAACAACTCGAATATCGCTATGTTATTGGCAACAAACCCAACAATAACAAACTAAACAGCAACAAACTGAGCAGCAATAAACCGAATTATTAGAACAAACTGAAATTTGGGCAAACTATGACATTGGATGTCTACTTTGACAAGTGCCTACCGTATCACTCAATAACTCAGCTTAGCTCTACCAGCTGCGAACTGGACCAGTATCAATGTGGATGAAGTTACTACGAGCGTAATAACCAACACCACCTGCTTGCAGACTTTTAGCTACGTCTCTCAGTTCCTTTAAATCAACACCATCGATACGAAAATCGATCGCTTTACCAAGCATGTGATAGCTCTTTTTAGCGACACCACTCGACTTAGAGCGCAACGCTTCGTTGGTTGCTGGAGAGCGGTAGCCAGAGATGATTTGAACTTCTTTTTGAATACCCAGTACATTTTGAATCTGAGTGATCTGATCAAACAGGTTCTTATCCATTGGATGAATCTCATTGCGGCGGAAGTCACGGCACAGTTTGCTAAGGCGTGCCATCTCGTCACCAACATAGTTAGTGCCATCGAAATAACAAGTCTCTAATCGTTCACCAGTGTGAAGATTGTTCATTCTAATCGTTCTTGGTTGATCCGGGTATGAAGCGAAAGCGATAGAAGGAGTAAGAGAGGCGACTACAGCAGTACCACCAGCGTAAGTCAGAAACTGACGGCGTGAAAATAAACTTTGAGACATACAGCAAAAAAACCAATTAGATCGAACGAAAAATGCACGATACATAATGGAATTTGCTGCGTCAACGTACAAAAACCGTGCAAAACGTTAGTATTTGTAACCTTTGCACGGTTAGTTATTGATACTCATTATAATTTTATCAATAGAAGCTTGGTTGTCATTTTTCAGTCAAGATCACCTTTCTTGACCATATTTCAATCAACCGCCCTCTTTATCATATTGGTAGATATCACCGCGGTATTGTATGCCTCCTTCTTCAAACAACACGGTTTGATAAATGATATGCACTGGAATTCGCTTCTTGAGACGAACCTTAGTATTGGGCGCAAGTTCATCATCCTGATTCGGCACTTTCTTTACCTTAGTCGCAAATAACAACTCCGCGAGTTCCTCGGCATGCTCAACACGAATACAACCAGAGCTATAGGCGCGGAAGTCATCGTTAAACAAGCTTTTACTTGGGGTGTCATGGAGATAGATGGCTCGCTTGTTGGGCGTATTGAACTTATACAAACCCAATGCGTTACTAGAGCCTGCTTGCTGGCGCATTCGATAAGGAAAAGAGTTAAAGTTAATCGTTTGCCAATCTATCTCGGTAGTATCGACAGTTTCCATCGAACGCCAACCATCGATCACTTGAAAATTGTGTGTTTCAAGATAACTCTCGTCGGCTTTTACTTTAGGCAAGATATCTTTAACCATGATTTTCCATGGCACATTCCAAGTCGGATTTAAGATAACCGAATCAAGCTTTATCTCTAAGAGTGGTGTTTTTCTCGATTTTCTCCCAACCACAACTTTAGATTCAAAAACCTCTTCCCCATCTTCCCAATACTTCATATCAAAACTAGGTACATTCACCACAATCAGTGAGTCTCTATTTCTTGGCCATAAGCGTGCACGCTCGGCGTTCAATGCTAGGGAAGTAAGTCGATCATCAAAGCCCATATTGATCCATTTGATCGTGTCTGGCCCGATGATCCCATCATCCGTAAGACCGTGCATGCGTTGGAAAGATTTAATCGCCTTTTGCAGATCTCGATCGAACTTGGGAAAATCGACCGCGATCATCGAGGTATCAACACCAACCAAAGCAATGCGCTCAACAAGAACCGTCTTGTCTGAAAGCTCGTCACCCAAGCGCTTCAAACCTTTCTGTCTATATCGTTCAATATTGAGTTCAGAGGCGGTTTCTAACACCGAATAGGTTGCTTTGAATTGGTCAAAATCCCCAACAGGCGGCGCGTAAGACAACACCATCTCCAATAAGTAATCATTGGCGACGCTGCTTTTTAATCTCATCAGGATATGCGGAGAAGGCGCTGGTAATTTGGAATGCAACTTGCCCGAGAAGTACCAATCTTTACCGGCAAGCGGCGCATTTTCAACGTAGCTCAGGTAGTAGATAAAAGTATCGGTAAGTAATATGTCCAACTCTTGCCATTGAGCATGGGATTGATAGTGACGGATTTGCTTGAGTTGTCGCTCGAAGAGTGGTGCCATTTGCGCTTGTTCAAGAAGCGACAATTGGAACTCAAACGCTTTAACCAGCTCAGGAGAATCCCAAAGGATAGGCAGAGAAGTGTCTTGATAGATACTCTGTGTGAGCTCTGGATATATAAGCATGAAAGAGAGTTCTGATTCCGCCGGAATGAAACGGCTCTCGTCAGAACTCGCATAGCTCCATGCATGCACGGAAACTAACACCAATAATCCACAGAAGTATTTTGCTAACATGCTTAACTCCGTCACCAACAATTCCATAAGTATGGCAAAGAAACGGGAGTAAGCATGTTATTTTTTAAGGGATTTATGAATCAAATTGCACTCCAGTGATTATCCCACTGGACCGATGATTGCTGAGTTGATTTCTCATAAGGCTTGCGCTGGCTAACCACACTGCCCGCCCCAGAGCTTAATCGAAACTCACCATCAAACAGCACAGCACCAGAAGCATCTGATAAAGCAGATAGTTCTACGAGTTCTTTAGTGTCTTTAGACCAAATACCGTAGCAGTTTCCTCTTGGCGAGGTCGCAATAATCCAATCATCTGACGCCGCAATACTTGCGATGTAGTGATTAAATATTGCCCATTGCTCAGGCTCTGCGTTCAGTGATTCAAACTGCCCGCCTTTGGTATGCATCGCCAAAAGCGAAGGATACTCGTCTGGCTCACCACGATATTGCTGACCACAAAGTACGGTTTCAGCACCATCATGGGCTAAGTGTCGAATACTCAGCTTCTTGTCTAGCAATTCAACCTGATCAAGCAACACACCTTCAGGAGAAACATAACTCAAACTCGGTTGCATTGAATCGAGGTTTTTCGGTGTTCTGCCATCAGTGTGAACGCCACCAACGCCAATCGCGAGATTACCATCAGGCATGATGATCACTTCATGTGGACCAATACCGAAACCAGTGAACTCCTCGACCTTACGATAGCCTTGTTCGACATCGTACACGCCAATCACGCCTTGGCTGGTGTCCGTTTTCCCTTCGGTGGTATACAGAAACTTACCATCCAATGAATAAACGCCATGACCATAGAAGTGGCGGTTGTTACCTTTCACCACCATTTTGATCTGCTGACCATTTTTATAGTCAAACACCATAAAATAGTCACCAGGGCGACGAGCAAAAACCACCGCATGCGATGAGGTTGGACAGATAGCAACGCCATGACCACGATCGGGGATCGGAAGTTGACTCAATGGCATTCCATATTCGTCAGCCACAACCGCTGAATATTGACCTCGCCCATTCAGCGCACAACCAATCAGTTGGGGATCGTTCGACGCACTCGCCTCATCCTTTCGACTCGCACAGCCAAATGGAAGTAATGGAACAGTTGCACAACCCAGTGCAGCCTTGAGTAACGTTCTTCGCGTAATATCAGTCACCATCGGTAGCATTGAATCCTATTACCACGCCAAGCTCTATCGCTACTTCTTCATGAATCAGGTACTTCAAACGTTCTAGTTTGTTGTATTGAGTCAGCACATCTCGGTAGCCTTCTTTGCTCTGTAGGAGAGTAAACAAGCTAGAATCTGTCGGCCAAGTATCTAACGTTAACGTGAACTGGGCTGCAACACGATCGGCAAGGTCATTTAAGCCCTTCTCTCTCAATAAACCATCAAGACCACTACCATCTGCTAAGTACAATTTCTCTAGCGCCGCTACGTTCGCTTTCAGCTGAGTCATTGAGGTTTGAGCGCGCCAAGATTCCGAGAAATATGGGCGTGGATGACCAATTTTAGCCATTGGGCGACTCAGCTTTTTCATGCTGTAATCAAGTTGGTTAGTCAGTAAAGCGATGTATTCAGACTCCCAACGCATCTCGTCTAACGCTAACCAAGGGTTAACCTGCCAAGCCTCAGCAATAGAAGCCGATTTCATCGCCAAGTTTTGTGCGATAGCTTGTGAAGATAGACAGCCAGACGCTTTATCTTGCAGTAGTGGAGATTGCTCGTCGTAAAGAGACCACTCGAGCGCACCTAGTCCTTGAACCGTCACACTCTGTTGAGCAATTTCATCTTGAGACCAAGCTTTATCTTGCTGAGTCAGCTGGCGCATTTTTAGGCCGGTGGTGTTTTTTTTGTCTGGCCAGAATTGAACATTCCAGCTCTCTTCAAGTGCCGCCGTTGGGCCTCTTTCTTGTCCTTGCAGTGCCATCCAACTGTTCATGGTGAGCTGCCACTGATTTTTCAAAGCATCTAACTCAACATCATTAGTTTGGCAGTACCCTTGCATCAAGACTTCCAGCTCGTTGGCTTGCTTGGCGAATAGGACTGCAGAATCAAACTCCTGCTGATAAACACTGCGACTAATATGATTGGTTGTATCTGCTTGATAAGAGACACCGTTAACCTCAGATGAAGCCGTTTGCTCACCCGATGATTGACAGCCTGCTATGACTAATACCGATAAAGGCATTAACAAGAATTTATGTGCCATGCTGTTACCTTACTTCCTAGTTTTTCTTTTAATTATATGAGTTCAATAAATATGAAACGACCGCTGACCTCGTATTGCTACAAGTTCAGCGGCAGTCAGTCTTTTGATAGCGGCTTTCTTAAGCCATTAGCCGTTAACTAAACTGAATTCAACTCAGCTTATAACGAGTTTAAGAACGCCAATAGCGCTTCACGCTCGCTGCTACTAAGAGCTAAAACGTTTTGTTTCGCCATTTCTGCTTCACCACCATGCCAAAGCACAGCTTCCATAACATTTCTCGCACGACCATCATGAAGTAAGAAGGTGTGACCATTCACTTCTTTGGTATAGCCTAATCCCCATAAAGGTGTTGTACGCCATTCTTGGCCATTCGCAAGATACTCAGGACGGTGATCTGCTAAACCTTCACCCATGTCGTGTAGCAACATGTCGGTATATGGGCTAATTAACTGATTAGACAATGCAGGCAAGCCTTCACGTTCTGCTGTGCGAATTTCAGCTTGGTGGCAACTTTGGCAACCAATAGCTTTAAACAGTTTTTTACCTTGAACAACCGCAGGCTTATCAACGTTGCGACGAATTGGAACCGCCAAATGCTGCGAATAGAACTCAACAAAATCTAGGATATTATCGCTGACTTCAGGTTCACCACCATTTGGAAAATCATCACAGGTTGATTGAGCTGATGTGCAGTTTTCGTTCGGGAACAAACTGCTTGTTAAGCCCAAATCGCCGTTAAATGCTGCAGCATTTTGTTGCATTAGGTTTGGCTGTCCGGCTTTCCAACCAAAACGACCTAGCGCCATTTCATTGGTTTGAACATCAAGAACATAGTTAGCTTTACCCGACACACCTTGCTTGTCAGCAAATTGCTGCTCTGCAAATCCTAGAATCGTTTCTTGTGGGATACTTTCAAGCAGACCAAGACCAATCATTGGCGGCGCCACTCGAGCTGAAAACTCAGTCTTAGGATGCATCTCGCCAAAGGCAAGATCGGTAATCTTCAAAATGGGCTTACGCAGAGTAACGACAGTGCCGTCTTTGAATTCAACAGGAACATCCGTATAGCTAATATTCACTTTGCCCTCTGGTTTTACACCTTGAAGCGCAAAATCTTGTAGCTGACCGCCGTACGTCGGCTCTGGAATACCACCATCTCGAATGAAGGCTTGTCGCTGTTCTGGTGTTTCCGCTGGAATGCTTAAGCGAACCAACATTGAAACCGCATTCTCATCGCCTTTTTCTGGTGCGTGACCACGACCATCTTTGATATGGCAGTTTTGGCAGCCGTTGGTGTTAAACAGTGGGCCAAGACCGTCACGAGCATCGGTTGATGAGGGTGCAGGTACCCAAGGGTTTCTAAAGAAGCTGTTACCTACGCTGAAATCTAAGCGTTTGCTCATGGGTAGGTTGGCCGCAGGAAGAGAAAAAGCGTTCGCTCCCTCTTTCTTCACGGTCGTTTTGCCACCAGAGTAGGTTTCATGGGCGTGTAATGGAGATACTAAAAACAGTGCGGTTAATAGTGAGGCTGAGAGATACGACTTCATACATTGCCTTGCTGTGTTTTTGATTTTAGTTTTTATTTGGGAGTGACTTTTTTGAGTAGCAAACAATTAAGGGCCCAATGAGAGCCCTTATATTGGTGTTTGGCTCGGGCTCTTAGAACTCGTGATCCGCTGTGTCTGGGTTTAGGCTATCAATGCCAATCACACCTGCAGCACGCTCAATAGCCGCTGTTTGAGACACTAGCGCAACAATTGTTTTGTTAACTAGTGCATTACCCGCAGCGTTGTCAGCAGCGATTAGCTGATCGAAGTGCTGGTTGTTTTTCTCTGCAGACGTTACTAATTCGCCTACTTGTGCACGTGCTAGGTCAAACTGCTTTTGAATCTCTTTCGCAGCTTGCTCATCTTTTTGCTCTACTAGGTCGAACAGGCTTGGGCCGGAAAGCAGAGTACCGTCTTCACGCTTGTATAGACCCGTGTAAACGTTGTAGATGCCTTGCTCGTTGTAGTAGTGAGAGTTGTGCGTGTTATCAGAGAAACAATCGTGCTCGTCTTCAGTAGAGTTTGCTTCTAGTGCAACCTTCATACGCTCACCCGCTAGCTCACCTAGAGACAGTGAACCCATGCCAAACAGCATTTTACGAAGACCATTCTCGCTAGATTCTGAAAGAAGCTCTTGACGGTAGTTGCCTTTCTCGCCTTCAGCCCACTGCTTTTCCATCCATTCTAGGTCTTGGATAAGTAGCTCAGCAGATGCTTTTAGGTATGCGCCACGACGGTCACAGTTGCCGTTAGTACACTCAGCGCCAACAACGAAATCAGTGTAAGCACGCTCACCTGCACCGCTGTTTGTACCGTTTAAATCTTGGCCCCAAAGTAGGAATTCAATTGCGTGGTAGCCAGACGCTACGTTCGCTTCAGAACCACCGATCTCGTTCAAGTCTGCGATTAGCTCAGGGGTGATGTTGGTTGCATCAACGGTAGTCTGACCAATTTGGAAAGTCTTGTTAGCCACGATGTTTGCGCTAGCGCCTTCGTTACCAAGTTCATATTGGTAATCAGTCGAAACATAATCAATCAGGCCTTCATCCAGTGGCCATGCGTTCAGTTGGCCTTCCCAATCATCAACAACAGCGTTGCCGAAGCGGAAAACTTCTGACTGTTGGTATGGTACGCGAGACTCAAGCCAAGCTTGTTTTACTTGTTCGAAGTTGCCAGCAGAAGGAGAAGCTAAGAAGGTATCAATAGAAGAGTTCAACGCTTTTGCTGTAATTACTGAATCTGCAAACACTGCATGCGCAATATCTGCGTAATGTTCTACAACTTGATCTTGAGTTACTGCTGCGAAAGAAGAAGCAGAGGCAAAAATGAGTGACGAAGTTACGGCTTTTGTCACTAAAGATTTAATGGTCATGAAGCATCCTTGTTGAGCTTTAAATTATTATTCGTAGTAATAGTGCAAACCATTATCATTTGCACTACGGATTGAAATAATACAAACTTACAATTTTATTGCAAGATAAATACAAAAAAACCTCACATATGTGAGGTCTTTAAACATTTTTATGTTAAGCGTAACAAAGAGGCTAATCAGATATCCAGATTATGCTTACCGTGTGAGACTTTTGCCTTCAGGTAGCTTTCATTACCCGATTTGATATGAGCAGAGGTATTCACCACTTCTTCAATCTCAATACCAAAAGATTTTAGCTCATTGATCTTCTTAGGGTTGTTGGTGACTAAGCGGATTTTTGTAGTACCTAAGGCGCGTAGCATTTCAGCAGCTTCAGTAAAATCGCGTAGATCATCGCCAAAACCTAGGTGGTTGTTGGCTTCATAGGTGTTCATGCCTTCGCTTTGCAGACGGTACGCATCGATTTTGTTGTACAAGCCAATACCACGACCTTCTTGGCGAAGATAAAGGATCACCCCACCCGTCTCACCCATAATTCTAATGGTTTCGTCTAACTGCTCGCCACAGTCACAGCGAGAAGAATGGAAAACATCACCAGTCAGGCACTCAGAGTGCATACGAACAAGAGGTATGTCTTGTGTCTTGTCTGCTGATTTAAATATCACAGCAACATGCTCTTTATCTGTTTTCAATCCATGAAAAGACAGAAGTTCAGCATCTATATTGCTTGTTACCCCTACTTTGAAATCTATTCTGGCACGCACTTCCGCCATAGCTATACTCACTTGAAAATTCGATGTATTTAACAACACTACATTATATGTCTAGGCAATATTTTGTAGCTAACTATCTAATGATAGACACTATGAGGCTGTTAACAATTTTTTTCAAGGTCGACCTCGTACAAATTGTTATAATATAACAATTATTTTTCACATAAGAAAAAACCCCACATTGGGATGACCAACATGGGGTTATAAATTAATCAGTTGCGGCTAAGACTACGATTTTTTACAGAACGATCAACTTACTTGAGTTTGCTTCCAGATGACAAGCTGAACCCAAGCGTTCTCTAATTCGGTTAACTCTTCTTGAGTAAGCGTAGAAATGCTCGACTTTGCACTGTATTTTTCTGCCCATTTATCAGATCGGACATGAGTATGGAACTCTTTCTTTAAATTTGAGATTACGTTATCCACAGATACATCCTTATATAGCAGTGCTTAGCCTTTATAATCGGTCAATGTTACAAAATACAGGTCAATTGGTAAACAGTAATACACAATTTTTATGAGCTCTTCCTAACACTTTTTACTGATAAATATATAAATAAGAGAAATAATAGGCTCGGTAGCAACCAAAGTAATAGATTTGAAACCTTCATCGCCGGCTTATAAAGTACAAATTCACCAAATCTTTCCGTCATATATCGAGTAATCTCATTATTACTCTTCCCTGCTTTCACCATATTGAACACAACAAGGCGTAAGTCTTTTGCTATTGGCGAGTTGGATTCAATCAGATTTTGGTTTTGACATTGTGGGCAGCGTAACGTTTTCGCCAAGCTAATAGCACGTTGCTGTTGTTCTGGGTTTTCAAACTCAAACAGTTCAACTTGAATACTCGTCTCTTTATTACTGGCAGTAAACAGATCTTCAGCCATGGTTGAAAGGCTAATCACTAAAAGAGCTGACAGCATAAACAAGGTTTGTATTAGAGACTTCATCATCCATTCACACCATCAAAATACATCGCAAGCTCATCTTTCCATACCATTTCATTAATCACGCCCAATAGCTTTTTAATGATCTGGCCATTGGCATCAACCAAATACGTTTCAGGTGTGCCGATTACGCCCAACTCTAACGCTAACTTGCCTTGAGGGTCACTGATCACGGTTAAGTACGGGTTGCCATCGTTCGATAACACGTTAATCGCAGCCCCAGAGTTATCTCGATAATTGAGCCCAACGATGGGAATGCCTTTATCGTGAAGTTGAAGCAAAAATGAATGTTCGGTTTTACATATCCCGCACCAAGATGCCCATACATTAACCAGTTGATAAGGGTGCTGCGTGACATCAGTGAGCGTAATGTCCTGCTGACCACTGACGCCTTCACTATTCACTAACGCACTCGATGTAAATTCTGGAAATGCCCTTTGTTGTTCAGACACAATGGTCGACTGCTGCTTATTATCAAGCGCAAAGACAAACCCCAGCACCACAATCAATGCTAAGGCAATTAGACTAATTAGCTTGTTACGAACGCTGGTATGCATACTGTGACGCCTTAACGGTTTTCTTTTTACGATGAGTCAATGAGAGCAAAGCGCCGATAATGGAGAACAGCCCACCAAACCAGATCCAGCGCGCATACGCCTTATACTGAACACGAAATGCGTAAGCGGTGGAATCGACTTTCTCGCCCATGGTGATATAAACATCGCCATGCCAGAACCACTTCATTGCAGGCTCACTCATGTTCATAACACGAACTTGGTAGTGTCTTCTTTCTGGCGCGATGGAAAAGCTTTGCTCGCTAGCATCTAATTCGAGTATCGCTTTTTCTGCAGTAAAGTTGGAGGCGACATAGAGCTCGGTATCACGATGAGAGAGCGTCCAGCCCATAAACTCAACCTCTTCACCTGGGCTCAATTTGTAACTTCGCTCAAATGAATGGTAACTGTTCATCGCGGCACCTATCGCTAATACTGCGACACCCACATGCGCCAACGTCATCACCCATACTTTGCGTTGAAACTTAGAGTTGCGCGTTACCGCTAAGCCGTAAACATGAGTCAGGGCTACCCAAAACGCAAGTGACCATGTCATTAGCACCATCACTTGGATCGCTTCAACTTGCAAAACATAAGTTACAAAGCCAAGACAGAGAGACAATAAGGCAATAATTCCAATCACACCTTTCGACGCTTGAGGTTTGATACTGAGCAATGGCGCGAACCCTATCACTCCCATCGCAAGCAGAGCCAATGGCGCAATAAGAAGATTAAAGTAAGGTGCGCCCACAGAGATATTTCCAAGGCCAAGTAATTCAAAAACCATTGGGTAGAAGGTACCAAACACCACCACCGCCGTACCCAGTACAAATATAAGTACCGCCACTAAACTCAAAAAACTTTTACTCGCAAAGCTAGTGATTGGATTCGACTCGAAAGATTCACCACGAACAATAAGAAGAGAAAACGAACTCACTAACACCAAAACCAGTATCAGCAACAGCGCGATACCTTGGGTTGGGTCAACAGCAAAAGCATGAACGGAAGTGAGGACGCCAGATCGAACAATAAAAGTACCGAGGATACTTAAACAAAACGTAATGAAAGCAAGGCTAAGTGACCACTTCAGCAACTGTTGCTTGCCTTTAGCAACACCCAAACTGTGCAATAAAGCGGTTGATGTTAGCCAAGGTAATAGGCTGGCATTTTCTACCGGGTCCCAGAACCACCAACCACCCCACCCTAACTCGTAGTATGCCCACCAAGAACCAAGAATGATCCCTGCGGTTAAAAAGATCCAAGCGACTAAACACCAACTGCGACAATGGGCAACCCAATCAAACTCAATAGGATCAACCAGCAAAGCGGCAACTGCAAATGCCAACACCACAGAAAAGCCGACATAGCCAAGGTAAAGCAGTGGGGGGTGAAAAATCAGACCGACATCTTGCAGCATTGGGTTAAGGTCGCGCCCTTCTAGCTGTAATGTCGCGTTCATTTCAAATGGGTTTGATGCGAATAAGGTGAACCAAGCAAATATCGCGAGCAGTAGATTCATTACCCACAACACACGGCTTTGGTATTCATTTGAATAGTGTTTTTGTAAGGCGATAACGCCAGACCAGACGCTGATCGTCAGTACCCAAAATAACAAGGAACCTTCATGACCTGCCCACACAGCGGCCATTTTGAAGAAGGTGGGTAATTGAGTATTGGAGTGTTCTGCAACATAGAGGATGGAAAAGTCGTCACCTACAAAGGCATAGCCAAGTAAAACGATAGCGCCAATGGAAAACAAAGCGCTAGAGAGGGAGAAACTGCGAATTAAAGCCACATTTTGTGCTTGTTTAGTTAGCATTTGATACATCGAATACACAGCGATAATGCTGCTGAGAACAGCGACCAAAATTAAACTAAACAGCCCCAAAGAACCGACCATATCACCTCAATCAGGCTCTACCTAAGCAGAACCAAGTTAAACCATTATTGGCATTGATTGCTCAACTAGCTGATGTAACTCAACTAGCTATTGCTACTCAGCGAAAAGAAATTTAGTGAGCAGATGTTTAGTATCCAACATCCACTCACTTATAACCTTGAGCGAAATTAAGCTAACGTTAATTGTCCTGCATAAAGGACAAACGTTCTTAGCATTAATACGCCCATCAGACTCAATGAAGTAACAGAGAAAATATACACAGTACTATGGCGAACCGATGCTGGTGTCACGGCGTTAAGCAACAAGGGTAAAACCATACCCACACCAATTACGCCATACCAGAACCAACTTGCCCAGAAACCACCGCCAATCGCGTTCCATACTGCCTGCTCACTTTGACCACCAGCAAATATCAACCCAGTGAAGAAAGTAACAAGGACAAACAGTTCAAACATAACAACAGGACGTTCGAAGCCGTGGATCCAAGAAATACTCGCACTATGCGGAGACTCCTTAAAGACCAACACACCAAATAAAATACATGCCGCCGCTCCCGAGGATAAACTCGAGAATAAGAACAATATCGGCAACACTGGGTTATTCAGCATTGGGAAGGTATTTAGCGCAGAGAGTAAGAAGCCAGTGTAAGCCGCAAGTAATAGCGCAAGCACAGCTAAGAATATTTCAAAAACATTCTCAAAAGATTCTAATTTGCCAATCCAGTTACTGACAAAATCGAGTCGCCCTTTTAACCATGCTTGATCACTCAAGAATACGGCAATCTGATTTCGGAATATAATGCCGATCCAAACAAATAGGATCACCATATACACTTGGAATAAGATCACACCCATCGACATCACTGACGTCGGATTATAAAAGATCATGATCTTCCAAAATGATAGTGGTTTCGTCAGGTGGAAAACCAAGATCAATAAACCTGAGATGATCCCGAATGGTGCTAGAAAAGCCGTTGCCTTTAATACACCATTATTCGCTGGATCGTCCTCAATCACCTTTCTCTTAAGGTAAATCGAGATCATCACTGCACCCGCTGACATACCCGCCAAAAACAGATAGATAGCAATGATCCAGTCCCAAACCACGGTACCTGATTGAAACGCTGTATCCCATGCACTCATAATCAAATCTCCCCTTTTTGGTGTGGCACTTTATAGAGTTTTGGCTGAGTACCTAGATAAGCCTTATCTCTGTAAACCACTTCAGATTTAAGTACCTGGTTTATCTCGCTCTTAGGGTCATTTAAGTCGCCAAATATCAGCGCATTGGTAGGGCAAGATTCAACACAAGCAGGTAATTTACCTTGCGCAAGATTGGTATCGCGGCAGAAGTTACATTTGTCGGCCGACTTATTCTTAGGATGGAAGAAGCGCACTTGATATGGACAAGCTAGCAGGCAATAACCACAGCCGACACACTTCTCTTTATGTACATCAACAATTCCTGTCTTCTCATCTTTATAGGCGGCGCCTGTTGGGCAAACCATCACACAAGGTGCATTATCACAATGTTGACAAGAGTTACGAGTGAAACGGTAATCAACATTTGGATATTCACCTTGAGGTTCGCTCTTTATGATTTCTAAGCGCGATACGCCTTCAGGCACTTTGTTTACTTCACGACACGCCTCAGTACAAGCAGTACAGCCAATACAAGCGGTTTCGTCATGAACCATTCCGTAACGCTTGGTGCCATCTTCCTGAACATTAGCCAGCGTTTTGCGGCTTGTAACCGCTGCAGTACCTGCAACACCAGTTGTGAAAATAACGGCACCCGCGCCAGCTAAAAAGTTTCTTCTTGAGCAGCTCATAGATTACTCCCCTTCTTTCTTCTGGTTGAAGTCTGAATGGCAATCCACACACAGCTTGATGGTTTGCTTTTTATCTAAGCCAAGCACCTTCGCTTCACTCGCATGCACATCGTGACAGTTTGAACACGTTAAGTTTTGTGCGTGTACGTCATGAGTCCAACTCGCTTCGCGCAGATCATCAGGCTTATGACAATCTATACATTGGCTGTTGGCATCTAGGATTAAGCTAGGATCGAGGAAAACCTTTTCGGTTCCGGGTTGTGATTGAGCCGCGCGATACTTCACCACCTCAGGTGCACCATCACGGTGATCGGGGCCAATAGAACTATGACAATCTGTGCAATTCACTTCACGGCCAAGCAAAGCGTGCGCACTCTCACCATGTGAACCCAATACCGTTTCTTTAGAATCTTTATGGCATTGGACACACTTGTAATCTTTGTCACGTATTAATTCGACTTCATGTCTTGTTGACTCTCCTACTGGCGTAACAGCAGGCTCTGCAACAGCATGAATGGAATAACCATAGAGGCAGAATGCTAGAAGGGATTTAAGCATTATGACTATGGCCAATTTAATATTGCCCATTTTATCCTTTCCTTATACCGGCATTATTTAACTCTCAACTAAATAATATTCCGGTTAAACAAAAGTACCCTTAAACGATATTATTACCGCTTAAATGATATCAATTCTTATTTTGGATAAGCCACAACGCTTTCTATATTTAGAATATACCCCTAATTAGGTAAAGCGAAATATACAAAGGGTAATATGTGAACACAATCACCCTATTTATAGTAAGGGCATGTCGGGTAATTATTTGTTATATATGATAATAATTCTCAATAAGACCAGTCTAACTTGATGTCCACATACTCCTTTAGGGCTATATAAACTTCAACGTGATTGAAGTCACTGTCATTAATTGATCTAAAACAAGCAAACATCCGACACGTAACAAAATGTGTTTATTTATGAATTAATATAAACAGCAATTCTCCAGTTCTTAATTTGAATAGCAAACTCACAACGCTTGGTATAAAAATCAGTATATTGGAGATATCACTGTGAAAAAGCATTGGATACGTAATTCCGTCACAGCATTATTAATGGTTAGCGCATCACTAGTAAGCGCGACCAGTTTTGCTGCGTCTGAACAAAAAGAAATTGGTGATCCTCGTAACGACCAGTTCGAGCAAAACCACCCAGATCAATATCATTCATGGAGACAAACTTCAGAAAGCGAAGCCATTGAAGACGCACTAAAAGAAGATCCAAACATGGTTATCATGTGGGCTGGCTACGGCTTCGCAAAAGATTACAACAAGGCACGTGGTCACTTTTATGCGATTGACGATGTACGACAAACGCTTCGTACTGGCGGCCCAACGGACGAAAGCTCAGGCCCTATGCCAATGGCGTGTTGGAGTTGTAAAAGCCCAGACGTAGCACGTGTTATCGAAGAGCGTGGTGAAGACGGTTATTTTGAAGGTAAATGGGCACGTCTTGGCAACGAGATTGTGAATCCTATTGGCTGTGCAGATTGTCACGATACCCAAAGCGAAGGCTTTAAAAATGGTGAGCCAGCACTGAAGGTGACACGTCCTTATGTTGAACGTGCGTTCGATGCGATTGGGAAGAACTTCGAAGAGCAAGGTCGCTTTGATCAGCAAGCCTCTGTGTGTGCTCAGTGTCACGTGGAATACTACTTCACGGGTCCAACAAAAGGTGTGAAATTCCCTTGGGATAAAGGGACGCGTGTTGAACAGATGGAAGAGTACTACGATCAGATTGGTTTTAAAGATTGGGCACATAAAGTCTCTAAAGCACCAATGCTAAAGGCTCAGCACCCAGGTTACGAAACTTGGCGTGAAGGTATTCACGGTAAGAACAACGTCGCTTGTGTTGACTGCCACATGCCTAAAGTGACGAAAGAAGACGGTACCGTTTACACCGACCATAAAGTAGGTAACCCATTTGACCGCTTCGAAGACACTTGTGCTAACTGCCATACTCAATCTAAAGAGACCATGCGTAACATCGTTTCAAGCCGCAAAGCTCAAGTACTAAACATGAAGCTGACCGCTGAGAAACAAATCGTAGCCGCTCACTTTGAAGCAGGCGCAGCATGGGAAGCAGGCGCAACAGAACAAGAGATGGCACCTATCTTACAAGATATTCGTCATGCGCAATGGCGTTGGGACTACGCTATCGCATCTCATGGTGTTCACATGCACGCGCCTGAAGTAGCCCTAGAGGTTCTTGGAACGGCGGTTGACCGCGCAGCAGACGCGCGAACTAAGATTGTTCGTCTACTTGCGAAGAAAGGCATTACCGATCCAATCGAGATTCCAGATATCTCAACCAAAGAAGCCGCTCAGAAAGCGCTAGGAATGGACATGGATAAGATGAATGCTGAGAAGCAACACTTCTTAGACACCGTGGTTCCTAAGTGGGAAGAGCAAGCTGAAAAGCGTGAAGCTAACTACGAATACTAGTTCCTTCAAATAGACCAATAAGATAAAACCAGTCACACTGTAAAGGTGTGGCTGGTTTTTTAGATTTGGGCGCACTCAACCGTCCCAATTTCACATTACCTTTTAGCTAATTCAAGGAACAAAGAATGAAGCACTTACTTTCGCTTTCGGCATTATGCATCGCATTAACAAGTTCAGGACTTCACGCCTCAGAACGAGCAGAAACAGGGTGGGAAATGATTGAGGAAGGTGCGCTGGTCGTTGATGTCAGGACACCAGGAGAGTTCAAGCAAGGTCATCTGGACAATGCGATTAACTACCCTCTTTCTGAAGTCGCTACGCACTTTGCCAGCATAGACAAAGCTCAACCTATCGTTTTGTATTGCCGCAGTGGTAACCGCTCAGGACAAGCTTACCAGTATTTGAAAGCTCAAGGGTTTACACAGATCCACAACGCTGGCGGTTTAATTGAGATGCAAGAAAGCAAATAATCTCGAAATTACAGATAGTGCCCGTTTAACGGATCATTTGCTTAGCTTGGTTGATCGAATGGATGATAGAGACACGATCAATGCCTTTCTGGTTAGAATCGAGAATTTGAGTCCAAGCATCGATCGCTTGTTGATAGCGCATACTGATGAAGTGATCGGTCGCGATTAACATCAAGGCCGTTCGATCGTTCGGATCAAGATCCATAGATTGCTCTAGCAGTTTGTTGACGTCATCACTCATCGCTTGTGAACTGAGATAATAAAGTGCGGTAGCTTTAGCGGCATACAAGCCTGAAGGCGCTTGAGGGTCTAAGCGAATCGCGTAGTCGTAACAGGTAAACGCCGCATCAAACTCCCCTTTCTGCATATAAACACCACCAAGCTTAAACCAAAGATCTGATTGATTAGGGTCTTGCTCCAAGCTCTGCTGAAGTTCATTTTGGAAATCTGTTGTTGTATAGCTGCTGTCGTCACTTGAAGTAAGTTGAGGGGCTTCTTGTTTCATCTGAGACCAAACCAGAATGCTGACTAATATCGCCACACATGAAATAAGGAGGTTGCTTTTCAGATGACTGGTCTTTCTGTTTGATGCGATCACGATTGCCACTAGAAATAGGCTCATTAGCAGCCAAGCAATCAGTAACCAGATATCCATTCCACTCTCCTTTCATTGACGCTTTACTGTACCTTTTTCTCACTAAAACAATATTGATCGAGGTTTAGCTATTGGCTTTTACACAAGTCACAGCCAAATTTTAGGTAATAAAAAACCGAGCACAATGGCTCGGCTTTTTGTCTCAACTTCTATTTATAGAAGTGAAAGATTACTCAGTGTCTTGCTCGCTATCAGAAGCGTCTGATGCTTGCTCTTCACTTGATTCAGAAACGACTGCTGCTTCAGCGTTTGCTACTTCAGCTTCGCCTTCAACAACCTCAGCTTCTTCTACTTCGTCGATACGTTGTAGACCTACAACATTCTCGTCGTCAGAAGTACGAATCAGTGTTACACCTTGAGTGTTACGACCAACTTGGCTTACTTCCGCAACGCGAGTACGTACTAGCGTACCTGCGTCGGTGATCATCATCATTTCGTCGCCTTCTTCAACTTGAACAGCGCCAACAACTGGGCCATTACGTTCAGAGACTTTGATAGATACCACACCTTGCGTTGCACGGCCTTTCGTTGGGTATTCAGCTAGTTCAGTACGCTTACCGTAACCGTTTTGAGTCACAGTTAGGATATCGCCTTCGTTAGAAGGAACAATCAACGATACTACTTGATCGTCTTCTGGAAGCTTCATACCACGAACACCAGAGGCAGTACGGCCCATTGCACGTACTTTGTCCTCGTTAAAGCGAACAACTTTGCCCGATTTAGAGAACAGCATGATGTCGCTATCACCGTTAGTGATGTCAACGCCAATCAGTGAATCATCGTCACGTAGGTTAACGGCAATTAGGCCGTTAGCACGTACGTTTGCGAACTGATCCAGTGATGTCTTCTTAACAGTACCGTCGCCGGTTGCCATGAAGATGAATTTCTCGTTAGAGAACTCAGAAACAGGCAGGATAGCCGTGATACGCTCACCTTCTTCTAGAGGAAGAATGTTAACGATAGGCTTACCACGAGCAGTACGACTTGCTAATGGCAGTTGGTAAACTTTCAGACGGTATGTCTTACCACGAGTAGAGAAACATAGGATGTTATCGTGAGTATTAGCTACAAGCAGACGCTCAATGTAATCCTCATCTTTCATCTTAGTTGCACTCTTACCTTTACCACCACGACGCTGAGCTTCGTAGTCGCTTAGGATTTGGTACTTAACGTAACCTGCGTTAGAAAGCGTTACTACAACGTCTTCTTGAGCAATCAGCTCTTCCATGTCGATGTCATGAACTGCCGCTGTGATTTCTGTACGACGCTCGTCGCCATAGATTTCACGTACTGCTTCAAGTTCTTCACGGATAACTTCCATCAAACGCTCAGTGCTTGCAAGAATGTGCATTAGCTCAGCGATTTCTTCTAGAAGGGCTTTGTACTCGTCTAGAATCTTCTCGTGCTCTAGGCCAGTTAGGCGGTGAAGACGAAGTTCTAGAATAGCTTGTGCTTGTGTTTCCGTTAGGAAGTATTGACCATCGCGGATGCCGTATTGGTCTTCCAACCAATCAGGACGAGCCGCATCAGTACCTGCACGCTCAAGCATTGAAGCAACGTTACCAAGATCCCAACCACGAGACACTAAACCAACTTTAGCTTCTGCTGGTGTTGGCGCGCTCTTGATCAGTTCAATGATTTCATCAATGTTAGCAAGTGCTAGAGACAATGCTTCAAGGATGTGTGCACGGTCGCGTGCTTTCTTCAATTCGAAGATAGTACGACGAGTCACAACTTCGCGACGGTGGTCTACGAAGCACTTAAGCATGTCTTTGATGTTGAACAACTGTGGTTGACCGTTATTCAACGCAACCATGTTGATACCGAAAGTCGTTTGCAGTTGAGTTTGAGCGTATAGGTTGTTAAGAACCACTTCGCCTACTGCATCACGCTTACATTCAATAACAATACGCATACCGTCTTTATCAGACTCGTCACGCAGTGCACTGATGCCTTCTACTTTCTTATCTTTAACCAGTTCAGCAATCTTCTCGATCAAACGAGCTTTGTTTACTTGGTAAGGGATCTCAGTAACGATAATGGTTTCTTTACCATTCTTCTCTACTTCGATATCCGCTTTTGAACGCATGTAAACCTTACCGCGGCCAGTCTTGTAAGCATCTACGATGCCTTTACGACCACTGATAAGTGCTGCTGTTGGGAAGTCAGGACCAGGGATATAGTCCATTAGCTCATCAATAGTGATATCTTCATTATTGATAAATGCTAAACAGCCATCAACAACTTCACCAAGGTTATGTGGTGGGATGTTGGTAGCCATACCTACTGCGATACCAGAAGCACCGTTTACCAATAGGTTAGGAATTTTTGTAGGAAGTACTGCTGGAATTTGTTCTGTACCATCGTAGTTCGGTACGTAATCCACAGTTTCCTTATCAAGGTCAGCCAGGAGCTCGTGAGCAATTTTCGCCATACGAACTTCGGTATAACGCATTGCAGCCGCGGAGTCGCCATCGATAGAACCAAAGTTACCTTGGCCATCAACTAGCATGTAACGCAGTGAGAACGGTTGCGCCATACGAACAATAGTATCGTATACAGCACTATCACCATGTGGGTGGTATTTACCGATTACATCACCTACTACACGAGCAGACTTTTTATATGGTTTGTTCCAATCATTACCTAGTACATTCATCGCGAACAAAACGCGGCGGTGTACAGGTTTTAGGCCATCACGCACATCTGGAAGGGCACGACCAACGATGACGGACATCGCGTAGTCTAGGTATGAACCTCTAAGCTCATCTTCAATATTTACGGGCGTGATCTCTTTCGCTAGATCGCTCATAGAGCCATTTTCCCTCTATAGTCAGATCGTATTTTTGAATACGTATAAGACCGAAAAATATAACACAAATTTACCTACGGAGGCATCACTTTCCCTCTCCTTTTACCATCTTGTGACCCTTGTAGCCAATCAATTGATGAGAAATTGCACCTCCGCATCATATCTTGCTGAAACATGGTCACTTTACATCCAATAAACTAGCAAAATTGTAGATCTTCTGGTCAGAGCGAAAAGGCAAGTTATAATGCCTGCAATTTCATGGATGCATTATTTAACTTGGAAATGCCGATTATGACTAAATCACAGAACGTAGACCCAGCAGAAATCAAAAAATTCGAAGACATGGCGTCGCGCTGGTGGGATCTGGAAGGCGAGTTTAAGCCTCTACATCAAATCAACCCACTGCGCCTAAATTACGTGCTAGAAAAGACCGAAGGTTTATTTGGTAAGAAAGTCCTCGATGTTGGCTGCGGTGGCGGCATTTTGGCTGAAAGCATGGCTGTTGAGGGCGCAGTAGTCACTGGCCTAGATATGGGTAAAGAACCGCTAGAAGTGGCACGTCTTCACGCATTGGAAACTGGCACCAAGCTCGATTACATCCAGAGCACCATCGAAGACCATGCAGAACAGAATCCACAAACTTACGATGTGGTGACATGTATGGAAATGCTAGAGCACGTTCCTGATCCACAATCTGTGATTAGTGCATGTTCAAAATTAGTGAAACCGGGTGGTCACGTGTTCTTCTCTACCTTGAACCGTAACTTCAAATCTTACCTGTTCGCTATTGTTGGTGCAGAAAAGCTACTTAAGATTGTTCCTGAGGGCACTCATGAACACGAGAAGTTCATTCGCCCTGCTGAACTTATCAAGATGGTCGATAACACTCCGCTGCAAGAACTAGGGATTACAGGGCTGCACTACAATCCTCTTACGGACACTTATCGTTTAGGCACAAATGTAGACGTAAACTACATCGTCCACACGCAAAACTTTGGCTAAAAAATATCGGTAGCCCTACCGTAAAACCTTTTGTAAAAAAGACGAATGAAAAGAGTTGCAATTACCATAACTTTGCGACTTTTTTCAGTCTAAATTTCGTGCGCTAGCTTCCATTTTGACCACCTCGATTTAAATTTAATCGCCTAAAATCAATCGCCCATTTTGGCCAAAGATCAAGGAATTTTTTTTTATGGGCGTGCAAAAATAAAGCATCATTAAAAGCCGACTTTTATACAATCAAGTCACATATAACCTCATCAGTTAGTGGTCACTTACAGTTTTTTTTCAATCCACCACTTATCCACAAGCAACCCCATTTCTTTACCTTGAAAAATATCAGTTGTAGCACTATCTTGTAACCCAACAAACAAATGACCCCTATATGTTGTGTTTGAACTACAATGTATGGGTAGACCAAGATCACAAAGCCGAAACGTAATTTACAAAAATTACACAGAAATACACAAAAACACGGCCTTGTTCAGTTTTGTTAGGGAAATTAAGCAGAATGAACCAACAACTTACTGTTACCAAGCGTAACGGGCGCAAAGAAACGATCGATCTAGAGAAGATCCATCGCGTGATTACATGGGCAGCTGAAGGCTTGCACAATGTTTCTGTATCACAAGTAGAATTGAAAGCTCACATTCAGTTTTACGATGGCATCACCACTACTGACATTCATGAAACTATCATCAAGTCAGCAGCGGATTTAATCTCTGAAGATACTCCTGATTACCAATATCTAGCAGCACGTCTGTCTGTATTCCACCTACGTAAAAAAGCGTACGGCGAATACGAGCCGCCTGCACTGTATGACCACGTTGCAAAACTGGTTGATATGGGTAAATACGATAGCCACCTTATGGAAGACTACACGAAAGCTGAATTCGAAGAGCTTGACGAGTACATCGACCACAAACGTGACTTAGACTTCTCTTACGCAGCGGTTAAGCAGCTCGAAGGTAAATACTTCGTGCAAAACCGTGTAACGAAAGAAATCTACGAGAGTGCTCAGTTCCTTTACATTTTAGTTGCTGCGTGTCTATTCGCTAAATACCCGAAATCGACTCGTCTTGACTACATCAAACGTTTTTACGACGCATCGTCTACGTTTAAGATTTCTCTACCTACACCGATCATGTCTGGTGTACGTACGCCTACTCGTCAATTCAGTTCTTGTGTACTGATCGAGTGTGGTGACAGCCTTGATTCAATCAACGCGACAGCAAGCTCAATTGTTCGTTACGTATCTCAACGTGCTGGTATTGGTATCAACGCAGGTCGTATCCGTGCGCTTGGTTCTGAAATCCGTAATGGTGAAGCGTTCCACACAGGCTGTATCCCTTTCTACAAATACTTCCAAACAGCAGTAAAATGTTGTTCTCAAGGTGGTGTTCGTGGCGGTGCAGCAACGGTATTCTACCCACTATGGCACGGTGAAGTTCAGTCTCTATTAGTACTGAAAAACAACCGCGGCGTTGAAGAGAACCGAGTTCGTCACATGGATTACGGCGTACAGCTGAACAAGCTTATGTACTCTCGCCTAGTTCAGGGTGGCAACATCAGCCTGTTCTCACCTTCAGACGTACCTGGCCTTTACGATGCGTTCTTCGAAAACCAAGACCGTTTTGAAGAGCTATACGTTAAGTACGAAAACGATCCTTCAGTGAAGCGTGAAACGGTTAAAGCCGTTGAGCTTTTCTCTCTGCTAATGCAAGAGCGTGCTTCTACTGGTCGTATCTACATTCAGAACGTTGACCACTGTAATACACACAGCCCGTTTGATTCTGAAGTAGCACCTGTTCGTCAATCGAACCTATGTCTAGAAATCGCGCTTCCTACTAAGCCACTTTCTAACGTAGAAGATGACGAAGGCGAAATTGCACTATGTACGCTTTCAGCATTCAACCTTGGCGCAATCAATGAACTGGACGACCTAGCAGAGCTTTCTGAGCTGGTTGTTCGTGCTCTAGATGCACTGCTTGATTACCAAGACTACCCGCTTCCAGCTGCATACAAGTCGACAATGAACCGTCGTACTTTAGGTGTAGGTGTAATCAACTACGCATACTACCTAGCGAAGAATGGTGTTAAGTACTCTGATGGCAGCGCGAATGGCCTGACTCACCGTACTTTTGAAGCAATTCAATACCACTTGCTAAAAGCATCTGTTGAACTAGCGAAAGAGCAAGGCCGTTGCCCATCTTTCCACGAGACCAACTACGCGAAAGGCCTACTGCCAATCGATACTTACAAAAAAGATATCGACTTAGTATGTGAAGAGCCACTGCACTACGATTGGGATTCTCTACGTGAAGAGATCATGGAGCACGGTCTGCGTAACTCTACGCTAACAGCGCTTATGCCTTCTGAGACATCGTCTCAAATCTCGAACGCGACTAACGGTATCGAGCCACCACGTGGTTACGTATCAGTGAAAGCATCGAAAGACGGCATCCTTAAGCAAGTGGTTCCAGATTTCCTAAATCTTAAAGAGAACTACGAGCTACTTTGGAACATTGGTTCTAACGACGGTTACCTACACCTAGTGGGTATCATGCAAAAATTCGTTGACCAAGCTATCTCTGCAAACACTAACTATGATCCAAGTGTTTACGACAGCGGTAAAGTACCAATGAAGAAGCTGCTTCAAGACCTACTAACAGCGTACAAGTACGGTGTTAAGACGCTTTACTACCATAACACTCGTGATGGTGCTAAAGACGACCAAGGCGATGCAGTTCAAGTGCCGGAAGAAGATTGTGAAGGCGGCGGTTGTAAGATCTAAACCGCAATAAACATTAAGACCCCAGAGAAGAGTTATCTTCTCTGGGTTTAAAGCATTAACAGGGTCCGTTTTATTACGGGTCTTTAAAGGATTTGAGGCATTTATGGCTTACAGTACTTTTTCTCAGCAAAAAAATGACCAACTAAAAGAACCAATGTTCTTGGGTCAGTCGGTAAACGTTGCACGTTACGACCAACAAAAATTCGAAATCTTCGAAAAGCTTATCGAGAAGCAGCTTTCTTTCTTCTGGCGTCCAGAAGAAGTAGACGTGTCTAGCGACCGTATCGACTACAACAAGCTTCCTGAGCATGAAAAGCACATCTTCATCTCTAACTTGAAGTACCAAACGCTTCTAGATTCAATCCAAGGCCGCAGCCCTAACGTTGCCCTACTTCCATTGGTATCTCTACCAGAAGTTGAAACTTGGATTGAAACTTGGTCTTTCTCTGAAACGATTCACTCTCGTTCTTACACGCACATCATCCGTAACATCGTGAATGATCCAGGCGTAGTATTCGACGACATCGTTGAAAATGAAGAGATTCTGAAGCGTGCTAAAGACATCGCTTTCTACTACGACGACCTAATCAAGCTAACGGCTGACTACCACCGCTACGGTGAAGGCAACCACAGCATCAACGGCGAAGACGTCAAGATTTCACTTCACGACCTGAAGAAGAAACTTTACCTATGTCTAATGTCTGTAAACGCACTAGAAGCGATTCGTTTCTACGTAAGTTTCGCATGTTCATTTGCATTCGCTGAGCGTGAGCTAATGGAAGGTAACGCGAAGATCATCAAGCTAATCGCTCGTGATGAAGCCCTTCACCTTACTGGTACACAGCACATGATCAACTTGCTACGCAATGGTCAAGATGATTTTGAATTCATGCAGATCGCTGAAGAGTGTAAGCAAGAGTGTTTCGACCTATTCAAAGAAGCGGCTGAGCAAGAGAAAGAGTGGGCAGAATACCTATTCAAAGATGGCTCTATGATTGGTCTGAACAAAGACATTCTTTGCCAATACGTTGAGTACATTACCAACATCCGTATGCAGGCTGTTGGCCTAGGTACGGCTTACCCAGCAGCAACGTCGAACCCAATTCCATGGATCAACGCTTGGTTGTCTTCAGATAACGTTCAAGTTGCTCCACAAGAAGCAGAAATCAGTTCTTACCTAGTTGGCCAAATCGACAACGAAGTAAAAGCTGACGACTTTGAAGGATTTGAGCTGTAATGCCAACAATCAAAATCAACAAACTGACTTCAATTGAATCTAACCCTTCAAACACTCTGTTGGAAACAATGGAACAAGCTGGGTTAGAGCCAGAATACAACTGCCGAGATGGTCACTGTGGCGCTTGCCGCTGCACGTTGGATTCTGGTGAGGTCGAGTACGTTGGTTTTGCTATGGCTTACACGCAAGGTAATGAGATATTGCCTTGTATCTGTAAAGCAAAGAACGAGCTATCGCTGAGTAACGTTATTCATAGAAACAAGCAAAAACGCGCATAAGCCAGCTGGCTTTAGGTCACTTTGTTCGAATATCGTCAATAAGAATCAAAAAAGGGTCCGCTTCCTTTAGGAATGCGGACCCTTTTCTATTTATGTCTTTAGGTATCTAAAGCGACTCGTCTATCACTCAACCAAATCTTCCTGTTGGCTTGTGTCATACAAAGCCAAACGTTTATTGCTGAGTCAGGTTAAGAGTCACAGAGCCAATATAACAAGCGCTTCGGCACTCTCCACAGCCGTTACACTTATCTTTGTCCACTGTAGGCAACTCTCCTACTTCGATGTGTATTGCACCAGCTGAACACGCCGTTTGGCATGCTGAACAGTCCATTTGCATGTAATTATTGCAGCTATCCGCAAAGCTCGGCTTGAGGTCGATATAAGGCGTGACCGTTGGATGAAGTGCGCCGGTCGGACACACTTCAGTGCATTTGTTACACATAGAACAACTGTTGTAATCCAAATTCAGCAGCGCACTGCCCTCTAGCATCTCAATAACGCTATTTGGACACGATTGTTCACACAATCCACAACCGTCGCAAAGACGCTCAAACAGCACCTCATCGACCGCTCTTGGCGGTCTTGCATGCAAGCGCTGTGATATCTCTTCATAATTCGCGGCTGCTTTAACCGGTTTAGAAAGTCGAGTTAAGAAACCGCGTCTATTTGAATTTATTTGTTCAGACATTAGTCGATATATAACTTTTTAGTAGCAACGTTTAAATTATATTCAGATATTAAGTACTTAAACCAATCAATTACATCAACCGATAGCTTTTTATAAAAAGATAACTCTGATGCTTTATTTAGTTTTTCTAAATAAACAGAAGACCAAGTTAATAAGTGACCCTCAAGCAATTCACCAGCTGAATTAATATTATTATTTTCTAACAAATACGCATGAGCGAATAACATTAAACCAAATTGATCTTCCGGCTCTCTTAACCCAGTGTCTAATTCAATCTGATTCAATTCTAAAAACTGGCGATACTCAACCGTAGAAGCACCAAACACAACGCGGTCTTTATCTAGGTACACAGAACCCCAAGGCGGAGCTGGCATGTCTCCAACGCCTTCAAACAGGCGGCTGAACTCTGCTGCGAGCGCATCTTCGTCTTCGCTTCTTAATGCCTGCAAGCATTCTTCAGAGAGTACTTCGCTCTCAACCAAAGCTTCGACAATGGTGATTAACTGTTCTTTACTTGTCGCTTGATAAAATAGCGAACCCAACAATTTATGCGTATCGATAATCATTATTATTTATACCGTTATAGGTTTAAAGATAATTATATTAATTAACTCATTTCATTCTTTGATCTATTTTATAC
>NZ_JBFRUJ010000018.1:0-117306 GCF_041474575.1 Vibrio sp. 10N.222.51.C5 | reverse complement strand
CGGAAAGCCGCGATGAACCATAAAAAAGGTACCGTCACAAACAGTGCCTTTATAGAAATTATTTATTATTCAGTCAATTACGCTTTGAATCTCATTGATAGATCCATTGCTTTTAGGTGCTTAGTTAGCGCGCCTACCGAAATGTAATCAACACCCGTTTCAGCGAACTCTGCAATGGTATCTAAAGTTACGTTACCAGAGTTTTCTAGCGCAGCACGTCCTGCGTTGATTTTCACAGCTTCACGCATCATGTCTGTAGTGAAGTTGTCTAGCATGATGATGTCTGCGCCAGCGCTGATCGCTTGCTCTAACTCTTCTAGGCTTTCGGTTTCAACTTCTACTGGTTTACCTGGATTCAGCTCTTTTGCAGTAGAGATAGCTTTCTCAATGCCACCACAAGCGATGATGTGGTTTTCTTTGATTAGGTAAGCATCGAAAACACCAATACGGTGATTGAAACCGCCACCACAAGCCACCGCGTATTTCAGTGCGCTGCGTAGGCCAGGAATTGTTTTACGAGTATCTAACAAGCGGCATTCAGTGTGTTTGATTTTGTCTGCGTAGATAGCCGTCGTAGTCGCACAGCCAGATAGCGTTTGAATGAAGTTCATTGCGTTACGCTCACCGGTTAATAGTGCGCGAGCTGGGCCAGTTAGCGTGCAAAGCGTTTGGTTTGGTTCAACTTTGTCGCCATCTTCTACATTCCACTCGATAGTCACTTCACCGCCCAGTTGCTTGAACACTTCATCAGCCCAAGCTTTACCGCAGAACACGCCGTGCTCACGGGTAATAATGGTTGCACTGTTGATTGCGTCTGCAGGGATTAGACTTGCCGTAATATCAGCCGCTGGATCTAACGTTCCACCTAGATCTTCTTTGATGGTCTCAGCGACTGCACGAGTGATCTCTAGAGGCAGTTGCTCTTTTAAGTAGTCAAGGCGTTGGTGGCTGTTATGTGTGTTTTTCATCGCAAATCTAATCTTGAAAGGGAGTGGGAATGGAATGATACTCTTGCTTAACTTCAAATTAAAGAGGCTAGCGCGACTGCTCTATGGGCAAGGTCACATCTTATTGTGCTAGCAGAAACGAAAGTGAGACCAAGATGACGATCACCTCCAATGGATGGTATGACAACGCTCGGCATGTTCCTTCCCCGTATTTTGATGCTCGACCGAGTGCCGACGATATCTCGCTGCTGGTGGTTCATAACATTAGCCTGCCTCCGGGGCAATTTGGTGGGCCTTACATCGAACAATTTTTTACGGGTAAACTCGACGCTTCGGAACATCCATTTTTTAAGGTGATTCACCAAATGGGCGTATCGGCGCACTGTTTGATTCGTCGCGATGGGGAAGTGGTGCAGTTCGTTTCTTTCTTAGACCGAGCTTGGCATGCTGGCCAGTCGAGTTTTGCAGGGCGTGAAAGGTGCAATGACTATTCGATTGGTATTGAACTGGAAGGTAGTGACTTTGTGGCTTACACTGAGCAGCAGTATCAAGCGCTTGCCCAATTAACAGAAACTATCGTATCGACGTTCCCTCAAATCACCAGCGAACGTATCACTGGCCATCAATACATAGCGCCTCTGCGTAAAACTGACCCTGGCTTGGTGTTCGATTGGCAGAAGTTTAAAAAAAATCTCAAAGCTTAAGCCTCCGTTTTTGACGATGGCTTGACCGCTGGCGGGCGTTGAATAGTCAACGCCTAGCATAATGACTTGTGAATTTTTGTTGTTGCGATGTAAAGAAAGTGGTGGAGAGAAGCGCATCAATAAATTGAGAGTGTGACGAACTTATCAAACACTCATTTATTAAAACTTATGAACAGAATTTCCACCCTAAATGTGCGCTTGGTTCGATTTTTAAACGAGTGACACTAATCTTTCTGAAACAATTCATTTTTATCCTGAAACTTTCTAGCACGAACACTCCCCAAAAGTATTACCCCTGTAAATGGTAAGACCAATTTGGTTGCTGTTTTAAATTTCATTTGTTAAATCATGGTTAATTCACGCTGTATTCTATGATGCAGGTCAATTTTAGGCTGGACAGTGGCGTTTTAATTATGTTAATTTCTGCCCAACTTAAAATTGGTATTACCAATTGTCAGCGAAGAAAAAGAAGAACAACAAACTATGGCTTATCAAAGGATTCGTCAGCCAAAACTCTCCGATGTTATCGAACAAGAGTTAGAAAGGTTGATAGTGGAAGGAACACTGGCTCCAGGGCAGCAGCTGCCGCCTGAGCGCGAACTGGCGAAACAGTTCGATGTGTCTCGTCCTTCGATCCGAGAAGCGATACAACGTTTAGAAGCAAAACGCTTGCTTACTCGCCGTCAAGGTGGAGGTACGTTTGTTAGCGAAAATATCTGGAAAAGCTTTTCAGATCCTTTGCTTAATTTGTTGTCGTCCCATTCTGAAACCCAACTAGACTTGTTGGAATCGCGTCATGCGATGGAAGGGATTTCGGCTTACTTCGCGGCATTGCGTGGAACCGATGAAGACTTTGCTCGTATTCAAGCCTGCCAAGAAAAAATTCACGGCGCGCAAGAAAAGGGTGATATTGAAGCCGAATCTGCAGCGGTGATGGCTTTTCTTATTGCTTTAACAGAGGCAGCGCACAATGTGGTGTTATTGCACATTGTTCGTAGCTTGGCTCCGTTACTCGAACAAAACGTCTTAGAGAATTTAAAGCTGTTGCATCGTCGTAAAGACGTTGTGGAGAAAGTGAGTATACATCGAGCTAACATTGTGGATGCGATCGTTTCAGGGCAGCCAGAACAGGCACGTGAAATGTCACACTCTCATTTAGCTTACATCGAAGAAACATTGCTGGATTTGACGAAGGAAGAGTCGCGCCGCGAACGTTCTCTACGTCGAATTCAACAGGGTAAATAGCCGTAATACTTCGGCTTTTTACGTGTTTAGTAGAATCCAACTAACAAAAAGGATAGATCGCCATGTCTGACATGAAGCATGACGTTGATGCTCTGGAAACTCAAGATTGGTTAGAAGCTCTTGAGTCAGTAGTACGTGAAGAAGGTGTAGAACGTGCACAGTTTTTACTAGAACAAGTTCTAGATAAAGCACGTTTAGATGGTGTTGATATGGCTACAGGCATCAACACAAACTACATCAACACAATTCCAGCAGCACAAGAGCCAGCTTACCCTGGTGACGTAACTCTTGAGCGTCGTATTCGTTCGATTATTCGCTGGAACGCAATCATGATCGTATTGCGTGCTTCTAAGAAAGACCTAGACCTTGGTGGTCACATGGCTTCTTACCAGTCAGCAGCAGCGTTCTACGAAGTATGTTTCAACCACTTCTTCCGTGCTCCAAACGAGACAGACGGTGGCGATCTAGTTTACTACCAAGGTCACATCTCTCCAGGTATCTACTCTCGTGCATTCGTTGAAGGTCGTCTAACTGAAGAACAGCTAGATAACTTCCGTCAAGAAGTTGATGGTAAAGGTATCCCTTCTTACCCGCACCCGAAACTGATGCCTGAGTTCTGGCAGTTCCCGACAGTATCTATGGGTCTTGGCCCTATCTCTGCTATCTACCAAGCGCGCTTCCTTAAGTACCTTGACGGCCGTGGCCTGAAAGAAACTTCAGCGCAACGCGTATACGCGTTCCTAGGTGACGGTGAGATGGATGAGCCAGAATCACGTGGTGCTATCTCTTTCGCTGCGCGTGAGAAGCTAGACAACCTATGTTTCCTAATCAACTGTAACCTACAGCGTCTAGACGGCCCTGTAATGGGTAACGGTAGCATCATCCAAGAACTTGAAGGCCTATTCAAAGGTGCAGGTTGGAACGTTGTTAAAGTTATCTGGGGTAGCAACTGGGATTCTCTACTAGCTAAAGACACTACTGGTAAGCTTCTTCAACTAATGAACGAAACTATCGATGGTGACTACCAAACATTCAAATCTAAAGATGGCGCATACGTACGTGAGCACTTCTTTGGTAAGTACCCAGAAACAGCTGCACTAGTTGCAGACATGACTGATGACGAAATTTTCGCTCTTAAGCGTGGTGGTCACGATTCTTCTAAACTGTTTGCTGCATTCAACAATGCTAAAGAGACAAACGGTAAGCCAACTGTAATCCTAGCTAAGACTGTTAAAGGTTACGGCATGGGTGATGCAGCTGAAGGTAAGAACATTGCACACGGTGTTAAGAAAATGGACATGACTCATGTTCAACACCTACGTGATCGCCTAGGCCTAGAAGACATCCTTTCAGATGAGAAGATCGCTGAACTTCCTTACCTGAAATTGGAAGAAGGTACGCCTGAGTACGAATACATGCACGCTCGTCGTAACGCTCTACACGGTTACACACCTGCACGTCTTCCTAAGTTTACTCAAGAGTTCAAGGTTCCTGAGCTAGACGCATTCGCACCTCTACTAGGTGAACAGAAGCGTGATATCTCTACAACTATGGCTTATGTACGTACGCTAAACATCCTTCTTAAAGATAAGAACATTGGTAAGAACATCGTTCCTATCATCTGTGATGAAGCTCGTACATTCGGTATGGAAGGTCTATTCCGTCAGGTTGGTATCTACAACCCACACGGTCAAGAATACACACCTGAAGATAAAGGCATCGTTTCTTACTACAAAGAAGCAACGTCTGGTCAAGTTCTTCAAGAAGGTATCAACGAACTAGGTTCTATGGCTTCATGGGTTGCTGCTGCAACTTCATACAGCACAAACGATCTACCGATGATCCCGTTCTACATCTACTACTCAATGTTCGGTTTCCAACGTATTGGTGACATGGCATGGCTAGCAGGCGACCAACAAGCTCGTGGCTTCCTACTAGGTGCTACTGCAGGTCGTACAACACTGAACGGTGAAGGTCTACAGCACGAAGATGGTCACTCGCACATCCAAGCGAACACTATCCCGAACTGTATCTCTTACGACCCAACGTTCGCTTACGAGCTAGCGGTAATCATGCAAGACGGTATCCGTCGCATGTACGGTCCTGAGCAAGAGAACGTTTACTACTACCTAACAGTAATGAACGAGAACTACGCAATGCCAGCAATGCCAGAAGGCGCTGAAGAAGGCATCCGTAAGGGTATCTACAAGCTTGAATCTCACGCTGGTGCTAAGGGCAAAGTTCAACTAATGAGCTCTGGTACTATCATGAACGAAGCGCGTAAAGCGGCTGAAATTCTAAGCGAAGAGTACGGCGTAGCATCTGACGTATTCTCTGTAACGTCGTTCAACGAACTAACTCGTGACGGCCAAGCGGTAGAGCGTGACAACATGCTTCACCCAGAAGCTGAAGAGAAAGTACCGTACATCACGACTGTTCTTGGTAAAGAACCTGCAATCGCAGTGACTGACTACATGAAGAACTACGCTGAGCAAGTACGTGCGTACATGCCAACTGAGTCTTACAAAGTACTTGGTACAGATGGTTTCGGCCGCTCTGACAGCCGTGCAAACCTACGTCGTCACTTCGAAGTTAACGCTGGCTACATCGTAGTTGCAGCTCTAACTGAACTGGCTAAACGTGGTGACATCGAGAAATCAGTAGTTGTTGAAGCAATTGCTAAGTTCGATATCGACACTGAAAAAACTAACCCGCAATACGCATAAGACTGGCATTAAGGTAGGTAAATACAATGACAATCGAAATTAATGTACCAGACATCGGTGCTGACGAGGTTGAAGTAACTGAGATTCTTGTAAACGTTGGTGACAAGGTTGAAGAAGAGCAGTCACTGATCACTGTTGAAGGCGACAAAGCTTCAATGGAAGTTCCAGCGTCTCAAGCGGGTATCGTTAAAGAAATCAAAGTAGCTGAAGGCGATTCAGTTTCTACTGGTTCTCTTATCATGATCTTTGAAGAGGCAGGCTCTCCTGCGGAAGGTGCTGCTGCAGCACCGGCTGCGCCAGCAGTTGAAGCGGCGGCACCAGTTGCTGCAGCTCCTGCAGCGGCGGCTGAGCTTAAAGAAGTTCACGTACCAGACATCGGCGGTGATGAAGTTGAAGTAACTGAAATCATGGTTGCTATCGGTGACGCAGTAGAAGAAGAGCAATCTCTTCTTACTGTTGAAGGCGATAAGGCTTCTATGGAAGTTCCTGCACCATTCGCTGGTATCGTTAAAGAAATCAAGATCGCTTCTGGTGATTCAGTTTCTACTGGTTCTCTAGTAATGGTATTCGAAGTGGCTGGTTCAGCACCTGCAGCAGCTCCGGCTCCTGCGGCGGCTGCACCAGTTGCAGCGGCTCCAGCAGCATCAGCTGAAAAAGAAGTAAACGTTCCTGATATCGGTGGTGACGAAGTAGAAGTTACTGAAATCATGGTAGCGGTTGGCGATACAGTAGAAGAAGAGCAATCTCTAATTACTGTTGAAGGCGACAAAGCTTCAATGGAAGTTCCTGCACCATTCGCTGGTACAGTAAAAGAGATCAAGATTGCAGCTGGCGACAAAGTGTCAACTGGCTCTCTAATCATGACTTTCGTCGTGGCCGGCACTCCGGTTGAAGGCGCAGCTCCTGCTCCTGTTGCAGCACCAGCACAAGCAGCAGCTCCAGCGGCGGCACCTGCTCCTAAAGCAGAAGCACCTGCAGCAGCAGCTGGCGACTTCCAAGAGAACGGTGACTACGCGCACGCTTCTCCAGTAGTTCGTCGTCTAGCTCGTGAATTTGGCGTTAACCTTTCTAAGGTTAAAGGTACTGGTCGTAAGAGCCGTATCCTTAAAGAAGACGTTCAGTCTTACGTTAAAGATGCACTTAAGCGTCTTGAGTCTGGTGCAGCTGCATCTGGCAAAGGCGGCGACGGTTCTGCTCTTGGTCTACTACCATGGCCAAAAGTTGACTTCAGCAAGTTCGGCGAAACTGAAGTTCAGAAGCTTTCTAAGATTAAGAAGATCTCTGGTGCTAACCTGCACCGTAACTGGGTAATGATCCCTCACGTTACACAATGGGACAACGCAGACATCACTGAGCTAGAAGCATTCCGTAAAGAACAGAACGCAATCGAAGCGAAGAAAGACACTGGCATGAAGATCACTCCACTTGTGTTCATCATGAAAGCTGTTGCTAAAGCGCTAGAAGCATTCCCAGCGTTTAACTCTTCTCTTTCTGAAGATGGCGAAAGCATCATTCTTAAGAAGTACGTAAACGTGGGTATCGCTGTTGATACACCAAACGGTCTAGTTGTTCCTGTCTTCAAAGACGTGAACAAGAAAGGCATTTACGAGCTATCTGAAGAGCTAATGGCTGTTTCTAAGAAAGCACGTTCTGGTAAGCTAACAGCGGCAGACATGCAAGGCGGTTGTTTCACAATCTCTAGCCTTGGTGGTATTGGCGGCACTGCATTTACTCCAATCGTAAATGCTCCAGAAGTAGGTATCCTAGGTGTATCTAAGTCTGAAATTAAGCCAGTTTGGAATGGTAAAGAGTTCCAACCACGTCTACAGCTTCCACTGTCTCTATCATACGACCACCGTGTGATCGATGGTGCTGAAGGTGCACGCTTCATTACTTTCCTAAACAGCGCACTATCTGACATTCGTCGTCTAGTACTGTAATTGAGAAAGTAATTATTAAGGTGACTTTCGGGTCACCTTAATTCTTTATATAAAGACTATTTTTAGAGAACAGTTTCCTGCATTTCTCATAATCTGATGGGGAATTGTTGTCTAGCTCACAGGCTAACTTAAAGCTACTTTCACACTGTTAACATCTCTGTAAAATGTTTCCTGTTTGAAAGCCCAATAATTTTAAGAACATCTACTCAGCCTGTTAGGGATAATGACTACAAGAGGTCACAATGAGCAAAGAAATTAAAGCCCAAGTTGTTGTACTTGGTTCAGGTCCTGCTGGTTACTCAGCGGCATTCCGTTGTGCGGATTTAGGTCTAGAAACAGTACTAGTTGAACGTTACAGCACTCTTGGTGGTGTATGTCTAAACGTTGGTTGTATTCCATCAAAAGCACTTCTTCACGTTTCTAAAGTAATCGAAGAAGCTAAAGCGATGGCAGAGCACGGCGTTGTATTCGGCGAGCCACAAACGGACATCAACAAGATCCGTATCTGGAAAGAAAAAGTAGTTGATCAACTAACTGGCGGTCTTGGCGGTATGGCTAAGATGCGTAACGTTACTGTTGTTAACGGTTTCGGTAAGTTCACTGGTCCTAACAGCATTCTTGTTGAAGGCGAAGGCGAAGCAACAACTGTTAACTTCGACAACGCAATCATTGCTGCGGGTTCTCGCCCAATCAAACTTCCTTTCATCCCACATGAAGACCCACGTATTTGGGATTCTACGGATGCACTAGAACTAAACGAAGTACCTGAAAAACTGCTTATCATGGGCGGCGGTATCATCGGTCTTGAGATGGGTACGGTTTACCACTCTCTAGGTTCTAAAGTTGAAGTTGTAGAGATGTTCGATCAAGTTATCCCTGCTGCGGATAAAGACATCGTTAAAGTTTTCACTAAGCGCATTAAGAACAAGTTCAAGCTAATGCTTGAAACTAAAGTGACTGCTGTTGAAGCAAAAGAAGACGGTATCTACGTTTCAATGGAAGGCAAAAAAGCACCAGCTGAAGCTGAACGCTACGATGCTGTTCTTGTTGCTATCGGTCGTGTTCCAAACGGTGCACTTATCGACGCTGAAAAAGCGGGTATCGAAGTTGATGAGCGTGGTTTCATCAATGTTGATAAGCAAATGCGTACTAATGTTCCTCACATCCACGCGATCGGTGATGTTGTTGGTCAACCAATGCTTGCTCACAAAGGTGTGCATGAAGGTCACGTAGCTGCTGAAGTTATCTCTGGTAAGAAGCACTACTTCGACCCTAAAGTAATCCCATCAATTGCGTACACTGAGCCAGAAGTTGCTTGGGTAGGTAAGACTGAGAAAGAAGCGAAAGCTGAAGGCATCAATTACGAAGTTGCTACTTTCCCTTGGGCTGCTTCTGGTCGTGCAATCGCTTCTGACTGTGCAGACGGCGTGACTAAGATGATCTTCGATAAAGATACTCATCGCGTAATCGGTGGTGCTGTTGTTGGTACTAACGGTGGTGAACTTCTTGGCGAAATCGGCCTAGCGATCGAAATGGGTTGTGATGCAGAAGATATCGCACTTACTATCCACGCTCACCCAACTCTACACGAGTCTGTTGGTCTAGCTGCGGAAGTATTCGAAGGTTCAATCACTGACCTTCCAAATAAGAAAGCAGTGAAAAAGAAGAAGTAATTCTTTCTTAGTCACTCGCTAATGTTTTTAAAAGCCGCTGATTTGTCAGCGGCTTTTTTATGTCTGAAGTAAGTCGCAGGAACGTTTCACTCCGAGATGCGAGTACGCTGCGCTCCGGGATACGAAGAGCGAGTGCTAAAAACAAAAAAGGATTGACGCAATACGCCAATCCCTAAGTTTTTTTCGAAGACCGAATTTCAAATCTATTTATAAATGCACAGCATGTTCAAATAGCTATCCGTTAAGCTTGAAAGCTCTTCTGGCGTTTCTACACGTTTCGCTTGGATGAATAGCGAGTAGCAAATGCCGTGGAATAGATTGGCTAGATGTTTAGGATCGTGATCGTCACAAACTTCGCCACGTTCAATCGCTTTGCTAAACATGTTTTGTACTAACATTTGGTTAGTGCGGTTCGTTGTTACGAATAGCGGCCATACTTCATCACGAGTCGAAGCGCTCCATTCGAACCACACATTTAACCAATGGCTATCTTGAGCCACTAACGTCACCATTTCAGTCGCAATATTATGTAGGTTTTGTTTTGCGTGAATATCCAGATCGATATTGTCTGAAAGGAAGTTAGAGAATTGGCGTACAACGTGATTTAGTACTTCATCAACCAGATCTTCACGGGTAGGGAAGTAGTTAAATACAGTTGCGACAGACACCTGAGCGATGTCTGCAATATCAGCGTGTCCACCACGACCGATACCGCGGCGAGAGAATACCTCAAGAGCGATTTCCATCAATTGAAGTTTTCTTTTTAAAGGTGAAAGCCTAGTTCTAGGTCTCTTAGATATTGAGTCCATTTTATTTTCCTTGCCAACGAAATTTTTATATTAATGATTTTATTATTATTTAAGCCAAGATGAGTGTAATGGTGCATATGCGAATGGTCAATCCTTTCAGCTTGTTTTATAGACAGTTACATCAAACTTGATACATAAAGCGTGATCAGCATTGATGTGAAAGGAGACGAGTATTGGATAAGGCACCAGCGCACATTTCGTTGAGAATCTGACAGTAAATTCGAACCATAAGGTGGTGTGGGTATTTGAGCAGTGCTAGACTTACGCACAAAATTGAGCGACACAACTGACGAAACTGTCAACATTCGTCGCAATCACCAAATAGAATGAGAGCAGTATGAAGCATACAGTTGAAGTCATGATCTCTGAGCAAGAAGTTCAGGATCGAGTGAACGAACTAGGCAAACAGATCACGGAACACTACAACGGTAGTGAAGATCTAGTTTTAGTTGGCTTATTGCGTGGATCTTTTGTCTTTATGGCAGATCTTGCTCGTGCTATCGATTTAACTCACCAAGTTGATTTCATGACCGCGTCTAGCTACGGCAACGGCATGGAAAGCTCACGTGATGTTCGTATTTTGAAAGACCTTGATGATGATATCCAAGGTAAAGATGTTCTACTTGTAGAAGATATTATCGATACGGGTAACACGCTGACTAAAGTGAAAGAGATTCTAAGCCTACGTGGTCCTAAGTCTATCGAAATTTGTACGCTATTAGACAAGCCTTCTCGCCGTGAAGTGACTGTCGATACAAAATGGATTGGTTTTGAGATCCCAGACGAGTTTGTTGTTGGTGTTGGTATCGACTACGCACAAAAATATCGTCACCTACCGTACATCGGTAAGGTAGTACCTCAAGAGTAATCATTACGCTTGTGGTTTAGAAGTCATTAAAAAGCCCGCTTGATGCGGGCTTTTTGTATATATGACGGAATGGGTTAGCTTTGTTGACTAAGAAGAGGCGTCGTTAAGATCTTGTTTAATGCATCTAAGTGACTGTTCTCTAAAGTATCGTTACTTGAGCAACGTACGCCAAGGTCCTGTAGCTTGCCATCGCCAATACCATAAACCACACCATGGATTTCAACGTCTTGGCCACGCTCCCACGCATTTTGCATAATGGTTGAGTTACCTAGGTTATAAACCTGTTCTGCGACGTTAATTTCGCATAACTTGTCACCCCATTGTTCACGAGGAAGCCCCTCGATTTGCTTGCGGTATTTTAGGTAATTGTCACGGATGTGCAGTAACCAGTTGTTGATAAGACCAAGTTTCGGGTTATCAATCGCCGCGTTAACACCGCCACAACCGTAGTGACCACAGACAATAATGTGTTTCACTTTAAGCACATCTACTGCGTACTGAACAACAGATAGACAGTTTAGGTCTGTATGAACCACTTGGTTGGCCACGTTTCGGTGAACAAACAGTTCTCCAGAATATAAGCCAGTCAGGCGCTCGGCTGGAACTCGGCTATCTGAACAACCTATCCATAGAAAACCAGGGCTTTGACCCTCTTCAAGCGTTGTAAAATACTCAGGTCTTTCAGAGCGAATTTCTTCAGACCATTTGGAATTGTTCTCAAAAAGCTGTTTTATTTCTGGCATCTTGCTTCTTACATCCCTCAATTAAGATGCTTAACTATACACAATGTTACAAATTCAATCTCGTAAAAACTGCGTCAAAATGTACTCATCTGACGTGTTCTAGTACGGAAAATCATAAACTTAGCCCACTATCAATAATCCGGTTATAAGACATGAATAATGTGATTGAATTAACACTTTCTGAACACTTGATACATTTGCTAAAGTGATAAGGTTTGTCATTTCATCATCAGGAAGGTGTGTTTTGTTTGGAAGTCGTTTTACGGATATCAATCTCAAAGGGGATATGTTTGGCGGTGTAACTACAGCCATCATCTCGTTACCTTTAGCATTGGCATTTGGTGTTGCTTCTGGCGCGGGAGCTGAAGCTGGCTTGTGGGGCGCCATTATGGTTGGCCTATTTGCAGCATTGTTTGGCGGTTCGAGTAGTTTGATTTCTGAACCTACCGGCCCGATGACGGTGATCATGACTGCCGTAATGACGAGTATGGTTGCTAAATATCCTGAAACGGGTATGGCAATGACCTTTACTGTCGTGATGATGGCCGGTGCATTCCAGATATTACTTGGTACGTTAAAGCTAGGAAAATACGTCACTTTGATGCCATATAGCGTGATCTCCGGATTCATGTCGGGCATTGGCGTTATTCTGATTATCTTGCAGCTGTCTCCATTGTTAGGGCATGCCGCTCCATCCGGTGGTGTAATGGGCACGCTCTCTGCTTTACCTGATACGCTAGCAAACTTAAAAGTGAGTGAGCTATTTCTAGGTGCTCTGACACTCGGTATTCTTTTTGGCTTCCCCGCTAAGTATCGTAAGTATGTGCCTGCTCAACTGGTCGCGTTAGTGGCTGTAACGCTCTTGTCCGTCATTATTTTTGATACCGACTCTATTCGCCGTATTGGTGAAATCCCAGCTGGTTTACCTTCCCTCGTTATCCCTACGATCAGCGCTGAACAGTTTACTACTATGGTTATCGATGCCTTGGTGCTTGGTACATTAGGTTGTATTGATACGCTTTTGACCGCGGTTATCGGAGATTCATTGACTCGTAAAGAGCATGACTCAGACAAAGAGCTTCGTGGTCAAGGCATTGCCAATATGATCTCTGGCCTGTTTGGTGCACTACCTGGCGCGGGTGCTACTATGGGGACTGTAACCAATATTCAGGTGGGAGCGCGTTCTCCGCTTTCAGGTGTTATTCGAGCTTTAGTACTTGCGCTCGTGGTATTGGTTGCAGGTGGTTTAACAGAACCGATTCCTATGGCAGTGCTGGCTGGTATCGCGATGTATGTTGGTTTCAATATCCTAGATTGGAGCTTTATCCAGCGCGCGCACAAGGTTAGCTATGCCGGCATGGGCGTGATGTACGGCGTGATGCTATTGACTGTGTTTGTTGACTTGATTATTGCCGTTGGACTGGGTGTGTTTATCTCGAATATTCTGATTATTGAAAGATTAAGCCGAGAGCAAGCCAGACAAGTTAAGGCGATCAGTGATGGTGATGATGAAGACGATATCCCATTGACTGATAGCGAACGTCAGTTACTCGATAGTGCCAATGGTAAGGTGCTATTCTTCTACCTATCAGGGCCGATGATATTCAGCGTTTCAAAGGCGATTTCACGTCAGCACTCAAGTATCTCTGACTATGAAGCGATGATTCTAGACCTGACAGATGTACCTATGATTGATGTCACTGTTGGCCTAGCGCTAGAGAATGCGATTAAAGATGCATTGGATGCGCAGTGTGAGGTGTATCTGCTGTGTCCTAATGAGAATACTCGTCAACAACTAGAGAAGTTCCACGTGATTGACCTAGTACCTGAATCCAACACTTATCGATTCAGATATGAAGCCCTGACGGCAGCAACAAGCTATGTCGACAGAGATGAGCATCAATTTGAGTCAGTTTAATTTTTCAGTAATAAGCTGATATGAATGACCTGATATGAATAAGCCATAGACGCTCACTTCAAGACTGATCATTAATGCCGTTAAGTGAATCACTTAGCGGCATTTTTATATTTATTGAACGTTGATTTAGTCTTCACCTAGCCAAGACGCTTATTTGTTTTCGAAAGAAACTCTCACACGATATTTGTATTAATCGTCAATCAACGATAAACTTGTTTGCAAAATGGCCGAGTTAACAAGTTTGGGTTAGTTTTCTGCTAGCTCGTTTTAAGCATTACTCTCTTCCTCAAGCTCGGTCGTCTACATCTTATCTATAGCAAATGGCAGTCTATCTCTATGTATGCATTAGAAATTGAGCAATTAAGAAAAACTTATGCTGGGGGCTTCGAGGCTCTTAAGGGCGTTAGTTTACAAGTAGAAAAAGGCGACTTTTACGCACTACTTGGTCCCAATGGTGCGGGTAAATCAACCACCATTGGTGTTATCTCTTCACTGGTAAATAAAACGTCAGGCAAGGTTAAAGTGTTCGGCTACGACATTGATACCGATCTGGAATTGGCGAAGCAGAACTTAGGCCTTGTGCCTCAAGAGTTTAACTTTAACCCGTTTGAAACCGTTGAACAGATCGTGCTGCAACAAGCGGGTTATTACGGCGTGCCAAAAGCATTAGCGAAAGAGCGAGCGAAAAAGTACCTATCTCAACTCGATCTGTGGGAAAAGCGTGGCGAACGCGCGCGTAACTTGTCTGGTGGTATGAAGCGTCGTTTGATGATCGCGCGTGCATTGATGCATGAACCTCATTTGTTGATCCTTGATGAACCGACAGCAGGCGTTGATATTGAACTACGTCGTTCAATGTGGGAATTCCTAAAAGAGATCAATGAGAAGCAGGGCATTACCATTATCTTGACCACGCACTACCTAGAAGAAGCAGAAATGCTGTGTCGCAACATTGGTATCATCAATCGCGGTGAGCTGATTGAGAACACAACAATGAAAGCGCTGTTGGGCAAATTGAGTGCTGAGACCTTTATTCTGGATCTGGAAGAGGGCACGACTGAACCTAAGCTTGAAGGCGTGAATAGCCAAGTGATGGTCAATGGCTCGCTAGAAATCGAAATCGACAAGAACCTAGGTTTGAATACCATCTTTGCTCAATTGAGCGAGCAACAGGTTAAAGTCCTCTCTATGCGTAACAAAGCAAACCGTCTAGAAGAGCTATTTGTGAGTATCGTCCGTGAGGGGAGTAAATAATATGTACAGCCTATATTGGACCGCTTTCTGCAGTTTGTTGACCAAAGAGATCAATCGCTTTACTCGTATCTGGGTGCAGACTCTGGTGCCGCCAGCGATTACCATGACGCTTTACTTCATCATCTTCGGTAACCTGATTGGTGCGCGTATTGGTGAAATGAACGGCTTTAGCTACATGGAATACATTGTTCCCGGTCTGATCATGATGTCGGTGATCACCAACTCATATTCCAACGTTGCTTCATCGTTCTTTAGTGCCAAGTTCCAGAAGAACATTGAAGAGCTGCTTGTAGCGCCTGTTCCTAACTACGTGATTATCGCCGGCTTCGTAATGGGTGGTGTGGTTCGTGGATTGTTAGTGGGTACCATAGTAACCTTCGTGTCGTTGTTCTTTGTCGACTTACAAGTTGACCATTGGGGCGTGATCATTGCGACGGTATTTTTAACGTCGGTAGTATTCGCTTTGGGTGGCTTGATTAACGCGGTATTCGCACGCACGTTTGATGATATCTCTATTATCCCAACCTTTATCTTAACGCCGCTGACGTACCTTGGTGGTGTGTTCTACTCGATCAGTCTATTGCCTGAATTCTGGCAAGGTGTATCGAAGTTGAACCCTATCGTGTACATGGTTAACGCGTTCAGATATGGCTTCTTGGGTGTGTCTGATGTGGGGATCGTGACGTCGTTTGGCGTACTAGGTGTGTTTATCGTGCTGTTGTATGGCATTGCACACTACCTAGTGACAAAGGGTATTGGCTTACGTAGCTAACCTTTGGTTCATCTAAGTAACAGGTAAAGAAAAAGGTCGATATAACATCGACCTTTTTTTTGTTTTGCGTTAAGAGCAGAAGCCGACTATTCAGTCGTTTCTTCTTTCACTTCTTCTTTGGTTTCCGTTACCAAATCGAGAACTTGGTTATCGATAAGACGCGTCTTACCTAGGAAAGCCGACATTAGAATCACTGCTTGAGTTGATTCTGAAGTGATCGCTTGCAGAGTTTTAGCATCACAAATGAAGATTTCGTCAGGTTGAAGATCTGCAGCGCGTAGCTGGTCAGTAGCATCTTCAATCACTGATGCGTAATCATCGCGACCACCACGAATAGCGCTGCTGATCCAGCGCATAGTACGCGCTAAAACGGGCGCTCGTTGGCGCTCGTCAATCGTTAGGTTGCTATTGCGAGAGCTCATTGCCAAACCATCCATTTCACGAACGGTCGCAACGCCGACAACTTCAATGTCTAATGCTAAATCAGTGGTCATCTGGCGAATAACAGCAAGTTGCTGAAAGTCTTTCTCGCCGAAGCATGCAAAGTCTGGCTGAACGATATTAAACAGTTTAGTGACAATGGTTGATACACCACGGAAGTGACCTGGACGAGAGGCACCTTCAAGCATGTGAGATATGCCAGGGACCTCAACAAACGTCTGCTTGTCTAATCCATCTGGGTACATCACCTCTGGCGTTGGTGTAAATACTAGCTCAACCCCTTCACCTGTTAGTTTGCTTAAATCTGCTTCTAACGTTCGAGGGTAGTTGTTTAGGTCGTCTGCACGGTCAAACTGCATTGGGTTTACAAAGATGCTTACCACAACGATGTCGGCCAGTTCACGAGCTTTCTTTACCAGAGTCAGGTGACCTTCATGCAGGTTTCCCATTGTCGGTACAAAAGCAACCGTACGTCCATCACGCTTAAACTGTTTAATCTGCTCACGAAGAGCCGCTATTTCAGCAAAAGTTTGCATACTTACTCCTAAGCGATTGTATGAGCTTCATCAGGGAAGCGCGCGCTCTCTACTTCTTCTTTGTATAGAGCTACTGCCTTACGCATATCACCTGTTTCTGCTAGGAAGTTCTTAGAGAACTTCGGCATGTAGTTCGCAGAAATACCGAACATGTCATGCATAACCAAGATCTGACCATCGGTAACATTACCTGCGCCGATACCGATAACCGGTACGTCACAAGCTTCTGTAATTCGTTTTGCCAATGAAGCTGGCACACATTCAAGTAGAACGATTTGAGCGCCTGCGTTTTGCAGTGCTAACGCGTCAGCAACCATTTTGTCGGCTTGCTCGTCGTCACGACCTTGAATCTTGTAACCACCAAAGATGTTCACAGATTGAGGCGTTAAGCCTAAGTGCGCACATACTGGTACTGCGCGTTCTGTTAGCATTTTCACAGTATCAACCAACCAGCTTCCGCCTTCGATTTTTACCATGTTCGCGCCAGCACGCATCAAGGTAGCTGCGCTCTCACAAGCTTGTTCTGGCGTTGCGTAGCTCATGAAAGGCATGTCAGCCATAAGAAGACAGTTCGGGCTACCAGCACGCACTGAGCGAGTATGGTAAGCAATGTCTTCAACAGTTACTGGTAATGTATCGTTATGGCCTTGTAAAACCATACCCAGTGAATCACCGACAAGCAGAACTGGCATTTCTTGGCTTTCGAATAATTGAGCAAAGCTCGCATCATAAGCTGTCGAAGTCGCGAATTTACGGCCTTCACGTTTGCATTTGATCAGGTCGTTAATGGTTACTTTTTTCATTGGTTTTCCTTAATGCGCTTGGCTATTGTTGCCAAACATTGAGCCCGTTCTTATCTACTATTTTCAGTAGTTCTGTCAGCTCAGTCCCATCAGGGAGTTGTAAACTTGGTGCGATTTCAGCAAGCGGGTAGAGTACAAACTCTCGTTCTTTCATTCCATAATGAGGAACGATTAAGCGCTCTGAATCGATCACCTCATTGCCGTATAGCACAATGTCGAGATCCAAGGTTCTTGGTCCCCAACGTTCGTCTTTACGGACGCGCCCTTGCTCTAGTTCGATCTTTTGAGTGCAATCAAGCAGTTCAATTGGCGTTAATTCGGTTTGGATAGCGACTACCGCGTTGATGTAGTCTGGTTGATTTTGCGGTCCCATTGGAGTGCTACTATATAGCTGAGAGGTCGCAATAAACGTTGATCGCGGTAGGCTTTTTAGCGTTTCGATAGCCAAATTTGCTTGGCTAACTGGGTCGGCAAGGTTGCTGCCGACTGCAATGTAAGCAGTTATCATTCTGATTGCTTACTCTTTTTGTTTCGGTAAGTCTTACGGCGACGATGGCCTGACTTTGATGGTGCTGCAACGTCGTTAGCCATTGCTTGACGCATGTTACGACCTGCAGTCTGATAACGCTCCCACCATTTTGCTAACTCTTTGGTTTCGCCACCTTCAATCTCACCACGCATTTCTAGGAAATCGTAGCCTGCACGGAATTTGTTTAATTCCATTAGACGAACAGCGCGTTTACCGTTGCGACGAGGCAGTCGAAGTTGCAGTTGCCAAACTTCGCGAATGGTTGCTGTGTGACGACGAGGAATCGCAATAGACTTTACTTGCTGATCTAGAATGATGTTACTCGCTTCCATGATCGCATCGTAGTGTGCCATACCCTGTTCAGCGACAAGTTTGTCTGCCAGCTTGTTCATTGGGTACCAAAGCATAGCTGCGAACATGAATGCTGGGTTTACTCGCTTACCATCTTCGATGCGAAGGTCGGTTGAATCGAGAACCAAATCAAGCATCTGCTCTGTGTGTGAGTCGTAATCTTCGGTGAAGTGCTCCGCTACCGCTGGGAACATCTGTTGGAATAGATTGTACTCGCGCATCAAGTGGTAGGTTTCTAAACCGTGACCTGATTGCAGTAATTTCAGAGACTCTTCGTAAAGGCGCGCTGCTGGGATATCTCTTAGAAGGTGAGCTAACTCTTCAATCGGGTCAGCCGTGTCTTCTTCGATGTCGAAATCCAGTTTAGCGGCGAAGCGCATTGCACGTAGCATACGTACTGGGTCTTCGCGGTAACGCGTTTCTGGATCGCCAATCAGGCGGATCAGTTTATCTTCTAAATCTTCTACACCACCCGCGTAATCGTGGATGCTGTAGTCTGCAATGTTGTAGTACATCGCGTTGATTGTGAAATCACGACGCTCTGCATCTTCATCAACACTGCCGTACACGTTATCGCGAAGTAGCATGCCTTCTTTCGATTGTGCAGAAACGTTCTTCGATGGTTCTTGGTGGTGACCACGGAAAGTTGCCACTTCAATGATGTCGCGACCAAACATGATATGTGCCAAGCGGAAACGGCGACCGATAAGACGACAGTTTCTGAAGAGGTGTTTGATTTGCTCTGGCGTTGCGTTGGTCGCAATATCAAAATCTTTTGGCTGAGAGCCTAATAAGATATCGCGCACACCACCACCGACTAGAAATGCGTCAAAACCCGCACCATTCAGGCGATATAGCACTTTTAGTGCGTTGTCGCTGATCTGCTTGCGTGAAATATTGTGCTCTTGACGAGTATAAATATTCAGAGCTAATTCGTGGAATCCGCGTTGTTCGCTTGGGGTATTGTCGTTTGTATTCATTAGTTTAGAACAAAGTAGGTATCGCCAACTTTGTTTTTCTCTTAGTCCAAAGTGGTAGTGCAGAGTTTAATTGCGGCTAATAATAGCTTAGCGCGAGCCATTTGAGAACATCGTCTGCTTAACCACAGTGGTTGGTTATGGCATTTTTATGTGTCGTTTTTGCTATTTGCAGTGAGTTTCGAGCTAATTACAGTGCTCTTTTTGTAAACTATCAGGTAACTGACTGACGTTCCATTGTTGGCAGCCCCACAATAAAATCTCATCCATTGAAGCCTCATAAAGGGCCGTCGGGATATCAAAACCTAAGAATCGCATCGCGTTGAGTAACGTTGGTTTTGGGTTGTCTAGATCTATCGCGGTGGCATGGTTCTGTTTTGACAGTTTATTCCCCAAGCCATCGGTTGCCAATGGTAAGTGCAAGTAGCTCACTGTTTTTTGCTTGAGCGTCTTATACAAACTGATTTGTCGACCGGTGGGTTCTATCAGATCTGCGCCTCTTACGACTTCTGTTACTCCTTGTTCGATGTCATCAAGGACAACGGCCAAGTTATAGGCAAACAATCCATCTCTGCGTTTAATAATAAAATCTTCTACAGCTAGTGCTTTAGGGATTTGAATGGTGCCGTGGCGAACATCATCAAAGGACTCTACTGGAAAGTCCATGCACAAGCGCACCGCCTGTTCACCTAAATCGATTAGGCCTACATCTCGACAGTGACCATTGTAAAAGCCGCCCAAAGCCTTTATCTGCTTGCGGGTGCATTGGCAGTAGTAGGCTTGATTGTCAGCAACCCATTGATCGATTTGAGCTTGATACAAGTCATGACGTTGGCTTTGATAGACGACTTCACCATCCCAAAATAGATGGTAAGCCTCAAGCGTCTTAAGAATGAGGTCTGCAGCGCCGGCCATTTCTCTTGGTGGGTCGAGGTCTTCCATACGAACTAACCATTTTCCTTGGTTAGATTTCGCTTGAAAGTAGCTACCAAGAGCAGCAACAAGTGAGCCAAAATGAAGAGGACCTGACGGTGATGGTGCAAAGCGCCCGATATAATTCATGAGTGAACAACCTAATCTAAATGGTACCGCAGTAGCCGATTCTTAAGACGTTTGACAAGAGCTTTAATGCCTAGAACTAAGCTTCAATCTATAGAACAAGGTTTGATGTATAGAACTAAGGCTTAAAGCTGCTATTTACTATCAAGCGTGTGAAATACTTCGCTTGGATAACAAACAAAAAAGGGAGCCAAGGCTCCCTTTCTTTACATCTGCAAGAATTAACCTTGCATCTGTTTTTCTTTGATCTCTGCAAGTGTTTTACAGTCAATACAAAGATCAGCAGTTGGACGAGCTTCAAGGCGACGAATGCCAATCTCGATACCGCAAGAATCACAGAAGCCGAAATCGTCTTCTTCGATCTTGTCTAATGTCTTCTCAATTTTTTTGATAAGACGACGTTCACGGTCACGGTTACGTAACTCTAAGCTGAATTCTTCTTCTTGAGAAGCACGGTCAACTGGGTCTGGGAAATTCGCTGCTTCGTCCTGCATGTGGTGCACAGTACGATCAACTTCTTCCCTGAGCTGGTTGCGCCAAGCTGCTAAAATTTTTGTAAAATGTTCCGTTTGCTCAAGTGACATGTACTCTTCACCTGGCTTCTCTTGGTACGGTTCAACACCTGCGATGGCTAGGATGCCTAGCGCTTTTTTCTTAGATTCTGGCATACAGCATCTCCTATTTACACCTAGTCAACTGCAAAGCAGCTAATTTTAAGGCGGGTATCTATAGCAGAAAGAACGAATGGTGGCAAATACTCTTATTCAAACTTGCAATCAATGTGATTAGTTCAGCATCTTTGCTTCGCTATTGATAAATTCAACAGCTTGTTTTAGTTGTATTTGAGTACTGCTGAGCTCTGCTTTATAGCAAAGCACTTCAACTCCAGCGTCTTGTGCTTGTTTTAGTAATAACGAATATTTGGCGTCTATATGGTGTGCCGCAGACACTTTTTCAATACCTGAATGTAAAACAGTGAATAAAAGTACGGCTCTATTTCCAGATTCGACCATTTCTGTGAGTTCACGCAGATGTTTTTGGCCTCTGGTTGTGACCGCATCAGGGAAAAAACCTTGCCCTTTAGTTGACGTTTCTTGCTCGTCGAGCAAAGTGACGCTTTTCACTTCGATATAGCAAGGCGGCTTTTCGTTATCTTCAAGCAGAATATCAATGCGACTATTCTCACTGCCATATTTCACTTCGGTTCGTAACGCGTTATAACCTAAGAGTTCAACTATAGTCCCATTTTCAATTGCTTCCACTGCTAGCTGGTTTGCCCGCGCAGTATTTACACAAATACGATGACCTTTGTCTGTTTCTGAGATCTCCCAGCTGTTTGGGTACTTTCTCTTTGCATTATCGGAGGTTGAGTACCACACCGTATTGCCAGGAGTCGCACATCCTGTCATCGCTCCAGTGTTAGCGCAGTGGATAGTGCGCTCGCTACCGTCTGGAAGTTGGATGTCAGTGAGAAAGCGTTTATAGCGTTTAATAAGAGTCGCTGGCTCTAATGGAGGATTGAAGTGCATATTACTTATTTAGACAGGTAGGTTTTTATGTACAATGTTGCCAACATTACACCACAAGGTTCTCCCATTGCCACAACTGCCCATAGAAGCTGTGATGCCAGATCTGCTCGCTGGCGTAGAAACACACACTCAACTTATTCTAAAGGCCGATCCCGGTGCGGGTAAGTCAACATTCTTCCCTTTACAGTTAGTTAAGACCAACGCCGTTCAAGGCAAAATCATCATGCTTGAACCGAGGCGTTTGGCTGCAAGGAATATTGCTACTTACTTAGCGAGCCAATTGGGAGAAAAGGTGGGAGAGAGCATTGGCTTTAGAGTTCGTGGTGAATCTAAAAGCAGCAGTGCGACTCGCTTAGAGATTGTTACTGAAGGGATCATGACAAGAATGATCCAAACCGACCCTGAATTAACTGGGGTTGATATGGTGATCTTTGATGAATTTCACGAGCGCAGTATTCACGCCGATACCGCATTGGCGTTTAGCTTAGAGATCCAAGAGGCGTTGCGTGACGATCTGAAAGTGGTAGTGATGTCGGCAACTTTAGATCAACAAGCTCTGCAAACTTTGCTGCCGAATGCCAAATACGTTGAATCACAAGGTCGCACCTTTCCGGTCGATTTCCGTTATCAGCCTCTTAGTGCAAATGAATATCTAGCCCCTAAAATGGCTAACGTGATTCGCTCTCTGATGGAGAAAGAGTCAGGCTCACTTCTGGCCTTTTTGCCGGGCGTTTCTGCGATTAAGCAGGTGGAATCTCAACTAGAACAATTCGCCAATGATATCGATGTGTGTCCTCTGTATGGGCAACTCAGCTTTTCTCAACAGCAGAAAGCGATCGCGCCATCAGAGAAAGGGCGTCGAAAGGTGGTGTTAGCGACCAATATTGCTGAGACTTCTTTGACGATTGAAGGTATTCGATTGGTGGTTGATTCCGGGCTTGAACGTGTGGCGAAGTTCGATCTGAAAACCGGTATTACTAAGCTTGAGCAAGTGAAAATCTCGCAATCTTCAGCTGAACAACGAGCGGGCCGTGCGGGACGAATTGAAGAGGGCTTGTGCGTTCGTTTGTACAGCGAAACGCAGCTGATGCAGCAACCAGCTATACCAGAACCTGAAATTCTTCATTCTGATTTGTCTTCGCTGGTGTCTGAATTGACGCAATGGGGCGCTGCGAGTGCTGATGAACTGCAATGGTTAGACGTTCCACCCAAAGCTTCTATCGGGCAAGCCAAGCAACTCTTACAGACTCTTGAATTGTTAGACGATAATGGTCAATTTACGGCATTAGGAAAACAGGTCCAACGTTTAGGTCTAGAGCCTCGTATTGCCAGCATGTTGGTTAAAGCGCAGCAAGGTAGTCCTGCTCTGTTGAATGTCGCGATTGTTGCTGCTGCTTTGCTGGAAGAGCCGGAGCGCAATGTGACGGATATTCAACACTCTTTGCATCGACTTAAGCAAAGAAAACATTCCAAAAATAGCGTTGTGATGCAGCGAGCGAAAAGTCTCGCGAGCAAACTCAATCATCACTTAGATTTGTCACAAGCTGACGAATCATTGCTACCATTAGTGCTTTGTTTTGCCTTCCCAGACCGGATTGCACAAGTGAGAAGCGCGACCAGCAGTGCTTTCCTTTTGGCGAATGGCCACGGTGCTGAGGTTCGTGATGATGATCCACTGGCGAACAATAACTATATCGTAGTGATTGATTTGATGCGCAGCACAGGGCGAGCCAGTCAGATTTTCTTAGCCACCGCGGTTGATATCGCACAGTTAGAAGCTGAATTTCCAAAACTGTTTGTGCGTTCCGATTACGCCGATTGGGATGAGAAACGTGGCCGTTTAGTTGCTGAGCAGCGTGTATCTCTGGGCAAGTTGATTATCAGCACCAAAGCTTTACCTGATCCCGATGCGAATCAGGCGAGCCAAGCGCTGCTCAATTATGTCGCTCGATGCGGGCTGGATCGCTTAAATTGGACAGCTTCGGCTAAGCAGTTGGTTGAGCGTGTGCGCTGTGCAGCACTTTGGATGCCTGAGCATGATTGGCCAGCGATGGACGATGCGAGTTTGATTGAACACCTTGATGAGTGGCTATCTCCCTATCTGAATGGCATTAAGTCGGCAAAAGGGCTGGCTAGTGTTTCGATTGAGCAAGCATTGTCGGCTTATCTTGGCTGGCCTTTGAATCAAGAAATCGACCAATGGCTGCCAACACACTATCTGATGCCAACAGGCAGCAAGAAGGCCATTCGTTATCAATATCAATCTGAACCAGTGATCTCAGTGCGAATGCAGGAAGTCTTTGGCGAACAAGACTCGCCATTGATCGCGCAAGGGCGTAAAAAAGTAGTGCTTGAGCTACTTTCTCCAGCACAGCGACCACTGCAAATTACTCAAGATTTAGCCGGCTTTTGGGCTGGTGCGTACAAAGAAGTACAAAAAGAGATGAAGGGCCGTTACCCAAAACATCCTTGGCCGGATGACCCTGCTAACCATGTAGCAACCACTAAAACCAAACGACAGTTGAATCGATGATGATGACCAAAATGTTAACGCCAAAAAAGGCACCACCTAAAAAAGCGCCAGCAAAGAAGTCACCAGCGACCAAAGCCAAGCCAAGAAAACCAAGAGCGGCTGCGAAAAAGACCAAACCTAAGGCTAAGAAATCTGGCAAAAGAGGTTGGTTGAAGATCCTATGGGGCATTTCTTGGAAAGCGGGCTTAGCGCTTGCGGCATTGCTGTTGTTCGTCGGTATTTATCTTGATTCTGTGGTCAAACAGCGCTTTGAAGGTCAGCTGTTTGATTTGCCAACCGTGGTTTATGCGCGAGTGCTAGACCTGTCTCCGGGAACTCCGGTGAGTTTGGTTCAGGTTAAGAATGAGCTCGATGTACTTAATTACCGTAAGGTGAACGCGCCTCGTCACCCAGGCGAATACTCTTCTTCTTCGACCAAGATTGAAATGATTCGTCGTCCGTTCGAGTTTGTTGATGGACCGGAAGCGGATCGTCATGTGATGCTGCACTTCAATGGTAACGAATTAACTCGCATTCAGTCGCTGGAGAAGAAAGGCGACATGGGCTACCTGCGTGTTGAACCGAAAATGCTTGGCATGCTTGAGAAAAGTAACGATGAGCAGCGCCTGTTCTTAAAACGCAATCAGTTCCCAGAAGTGATGGTTGATGCCTTACTGGCAACCGAAGACCGAAACTTCTATCAACACGATGGTGTGTCGCCACTGGCCATCGCTCGTGCAATGGTCGTTAACGTCAAAGCTGGGCGAACGGTACAAGGTGGTAGTACGCTGACACAACAGTTGGCAAAAAACCTGTTCTTGTCCAGTGAACGTACATTGTGGCGTAAGGTTCGTGAAGCCTACATTGCACTTATCTTAGACCATCGTTACAGCAAAGACCGTATCCTAGAGGCTTACTTAAATGAGGTTTATCTTGGACAGAATGGTGGGCAAGCGATTCATGGCTTCGGTTTAGCGTCTCGTTTGTATTTTGGTCAACCTATTCAAGAGCTGCGCATCGATCAGCTAGCACTGCTGGTGGGTATGGTGAAAGGACCGTCGTATTACAATCCGGTTCGCTATCCTGAGCGTGCTAAGACTCGACGCGATCTGGTTCTTCGCTTATTGATGCAACAAGACATCTTAACTCCGCGACAATACGAAGAGGCGGCGAGTCGTGATTTGGATATTCAAGACAACCCACGCATTGCTAGCCGTCAGCCCGCTTATTTCCAACAAGTAAACATTGAGCTTAAGAAGTATGTCGGCGATCGATTTGAGGCGAAAAAAGGGATTCGAGTCTTTACCTCTCTGGATCCGGTATCTCAAGACAAGTTAGAGAAGTCGATTGCTCGTAAGGTGCCTGATTTATCGAAAACCGCAGGTAATAAGCTGGAAGCAGCAGCTATTGCCGTGGATAGAAATACCGGTGAAATCCGGGCGATGGTCGGTGGTAAGCGTACTGGCTACGATGGCTTTAACCGTGCCTTGAACGCGAGTCGCCCAATTGGTTCTTTGGTCAAGCCTGCAATTTACTTAACCGCACTAGAGCAGCCTCAGAAGTACACGTTGGCGACAACATTGAAAGACACGCCACTGAGCTTGAAAGGCAGTAAAGGTAGCGTGTGGAGCCCGAGAAACTTCGATCGTAAGTTCCGTGGCGATGTGCCTTTGTATGTGGCGCTTTCTAAGTCTTACAACGTACCTACTGTTCGTTTAGGCATGCAATTAGGCATTGATAGTGTCTCGGGTACGATTGGAAAACTGGGGGTCGATAAAAATGAGATTCGCCCAGTGCCGTCGATGTTTTTGGGTTCGTTCTCACTGACTCCGTTCCAAGTTGCGCAGATGTATCAAACCATTACCAATTCTGGGCGTATAGCACCTTTGTCTGCGCTTCGCTCAGTTGTTGATAACGATGGCGAGGTTCTGTATCAGTCGATCCCTCGTGTATCACAAAGCGTTGACCAGCAAGCCGCTTGGCTTACAACCTATGCAATGAAACGTGGCGTGTCTGAAGGTACGGGGCGTTTCCTACAAGGTCAGTTTGCATGGGCAGGGTTAGCTGGTAAAACTGGCACTAGTAATGACAGCCGAGACAGTTGGTTCGTGGGCGTAGATGGCCGTGAAGTGACGACCATCTGGCTAGGACGTGATGATAATAAGCCGACTAAGCTTACTGGTTCGAGTGGTGCGTTACGTGTTTATGCCGATTATCTCAAACAGAGAACACCCGAGCAGTTATTACTGCCTTGGCCGACAGGAATTGTCACCGCTAACTTTACTCGAACTTCTGAAGGGGCTTTAGAGTTTGATTGTGATGGTGCAGTTAAACTGCCACTTTGGGATGAGGGTGGAAACATTAAAAAGGGCTGTGAAAGTCAACCAAAACAGTGGCTAAAGAAGCTTTTTCAGTGGTAAAGTCGTAACAAGAAAGAATGACAAGGACAGTTAACATAATGATTTCTCGTTGGTTAGTGAGTGGCTTAGGTGTTGTCGGTACTGTGATCAGTTTTCAGCTGTTTGCATCCACCGCGACACAGATTGATCAATCTCAGCAGGCTGAACAAGCTCATAAAAGGCCAACCGTTGCTGTCGTTCTTGCTGGTGGTGGGGCAAAAGGTGCAGCTCACATTGGTGTGCTTAAAGCTCTAGAAGAGATGCAAATCCCGGTTGATTACATTACCGGTACCAGTATGGGCTCATACGTTGGTGGTCTTTATGCGACAGGGATGAGCGCAGACGAGATCGAGAGCTTTATTTATACGGTTGATTGGAATCGCGGTTATCGTGATCGCGTTAACCGTAGTGATCGCCGCGTACGTGACAAAGAATATGAAGACCGCTACCAACTGAACACCGATCTCGGCTTAGGTTGGGGCGAAATCAAAGCAAGGAAAGGGGTGGTGCAAGGCCAGAATATGTTGCGTATTCTGCGTGAGACCACGGGTAATCTATCCTCATTCGATTCTTTCGACCATCTTGCTATCCCATACCGTTCAGTCGCAACTGACATTATCGAACTTGAAGAGGTGGTCATCGATCATGGCCACCTTGTTGATGCCATGATGGCGAGTATGTCAGTACCCGGCGCGCTTCCCCCTTATTCCTTAGATGGTCGAATGCTGGTTGATGGTGGTGTCACCAATAACATGCCCGTCGACGTTGCCAGAGCGATGGGCGCGGACATTGTCATTGCGGTGGATATCAGTACCAACTACAAAGGCAAAGATGATTTCACGAATTTTCTAGCCGCAGCTGACCAACTCTCTAATTATCTTGTTCAACGCAGCACCCAAGAGCAAGCTGAAACTTTAACAGACGATGATGTCTTCCTGCGCCCAGATGTTGGGGAAATGGAGACGACAGAATTTGATAAAATGCCATCGGCTTTCCTCGCGGGCTATGAAGCTGCTAAGCAGCATACTGATGAACTTTCTAAGCTATCGCTCTCAAATGCCGATTATCAGCATTATATCGAGGACAAACAAAAAGCGCGCAGACAGCTAAAACACGGCGATAAGACCGTCGTTGACCGAGTTGTTATCAATAACAATACCCACTATTCCGATAAGCTGATCGAAAACCGTTTAAACCTTGATTCAGGTGAGATTCTGAAGACCAGTGAAATTGAATCTAAAGTACAAGACCTCTATGCGCTAGATAGATTCGAGTTGGTGACTTATGAATTTGACACGGTAGATGGCGAGGAGCAACTGCTGGTCGATGTGAACGAAAAATCTTGGGGGCCAAACTACCTCAACTTTCGATTCTTTCTTGAAGATGATTTCTCTACTACAAGCCAATACTCGCTCGGTGTCTCAGCCAACTTTACTGATATTAATAAGCATGGTGCAGAGCTAAGAACCAATATCGAGATGGGAACGGACAAGCGAATTGAAGCGGAACTTTACTCGCCATTCTTTTCGAGTCAAAAGCTGTTTACTTCGGCATCGGTTGTTTACAGCAAAGAGAACAGAAACCTACCCGCAGATATTGATGATATTGAAGAACCGACACTGGACGTAACGAAAGATTATCTCCCTATGACGTATAGTGAATATGTCGGTGAATTGGCATTAGGCTATCAACCAACCTTGTGGCAGGAGCTGACATTTGGTGTTCGTTATACAGATGGGGATGTTGAGGTTTCTTCGTTACCTTCATTGGGCAGTGGTGGCTACAAGCGTATTGGTGGCTTCATGGGTTACCGACTGGATACTTTGGATAATTTCAGCTTACCGACCAAGGGTTACTTTGTCGATTTAGAGTACCTCGTTTCTCATGATGATTTTGATAATGACAGCTCTCTTGGTGAATCGGATTTAACGTCTGAGAGTGATACGGTTTATGAGTTTTCGGCCAATTTCATGGCAGCAAAGAGTATTGAGAAGCATACTTTAGTCGCAAAGCTGGATTACGGTATTGTAGAGAGCAAAAATTCGATTTTCCCTATTGATCCCAAAGAGCTTGGTGGCTTCTTAAACCTGTCAGGTATTCCAAGGAATAGTATGATTGGTCAGAACTTGGCTTACACCAGCCTTATTTATCGTTATAAGTGGTTTGAAAATGACTTCGGCCTTTTTAAATCACCATTCTACGTGGGCGCATCCATTGAGCATGGTGGTGTTTGGTCGAACAATGATTTGAGTATTGATGAAGCGCCAATGTACACCGCGGGTTCTGTTTTCGCGGGTGTTGATTCTCCAATCGGGCCGATCATTTTAGCTTATGGCCGAACCGAAGATAATTTCGATTCGGTGTATCTGATTGTAGGTACGTCCTACAAATAATCATGCGCAGAGTCGCCATTTAAGTGCGTAATTAGGCAAAAATAGTGGGACTTTCGTCTTAACTTGCTATGTTGGTCAAAATGATAAGATTTTAATTTAACGTTAAATTTGCTATTCTACCGCCCACAGTTTGGCCTCTATGACGCCGCTCATCAATACAAATTGAATGACAAAAATGGCAATGGAGAGCCAAGTTTCCAAGGATGTTCACTTCTTTATTTTACTAACAATTATGAAGGGAAGAAGTGAACCGCAATGAGAGGAAAAAAGTCGTGCTTGAAGCCTACCGTAAACACGTCGAAGAACGTGCTGCCGAAGGAGTTGTTCCAAAACCACTAGATGCTGAGCAGGTAGCTGGCCTAGTTGAACTTCTGAAGAATCCACCTCAAGGTGAAGAAGAAATCATTCTTGACCTACTAGAAAATCGCATTCCACCGGGTGTAGATGAAGCTGCTTACGTAAAAGCTGGCTTCCTTACGGCTATCACTAAAGGTGAAGTAGCTTCGCCACTAGTAAGCAAAGCAAAAGCTGCAGAACTGCTTGGTACCATGCAAGGCGGTTACAACATCGAATCACTAGTATCTCTACTAGACGATGCTGAGCTTGCTCCAATCGCTGTTAAAGCGCTATCTCATACTCTACTGATGTTCGATGCGTTCTATGACGTAGAAGAGAAAGCGAAAGCTGGCAATGCTGCTGCACAACAAGTACTTCAATCTTGGGCTGATGCTGAATGGTTTACAGCGAAAGATAAAGTAGCAGAAAAAATCACAGTAAAAGTATTTAAAGTCACTGGTGAAACGAACACCGATGACCTATCTCCAGCGCCTGATGCATGGTCACGTCCTGACATCCCAGTACACGCGAAAGCGATGCTGAAGATGGAACGTGATGGCATTACTCCTGATGAACAGGGTAGCGTTGGTCCAATCAAACAAATTGAAGAAATGCAAAAAGATGGCATTCCACTGGCTTACGTTGGTGATGTTGTTGGTACAGGTTCTTCACGTAAATCGGCAACAAACTCAGTACTTTGGTTCATGGGTGAAGATATCCCATTCGTACCAAACAAGCGTACTGGCGGTGTTTGTCTTGGTGGTAAAATTGCACCAATCTTCTACAACACAATGGAAGATTCAGGCGCACTACCCATTGAACTGAACGTACAAGACATGAACATGGGCGATATCATTGATATCTACCCGTACGAAGGTGTTGTTCACAAGAACGGTTCTGTGATTTCAAACTTTGAGCTAAGCAAAGTACTTCTTGATGAAGTGCGTGCTGGTGGCCGTATTCCACTGATCATCGGTCGTGGTCTAACGGGTCGTGCTCGTGACGCTCTAGGTCTAGCTGAAACGGATCTGTTTGCTAAACCAATCGATCCATCTGCATCTGATAAAGGCTACACGCTAGCTCAGAAGATGGTTGGTAAAGCATGTGGCGTTGAAGGTGTTCGTGCTGGTCAGTACTGTGAACCTAAAATGACGACAGTCGGTTCTCAAGATACGACCGGTCCTATGACTCGTGATGAGCTTAAAGATCTGGCGTGTCTTGGTTTCTCTGCAGACCTTGTAATGCAGTCTTTCTGTCACACATCGGCATACCCTAAACCAGTCGATGTAAACACTCACCATACGCTACCTGATTTCATCATGAATCGTGCGGGTGTTTCACTTCGTCCGGGTGATGGCGTTATCCACTCATGGCTAAACCGTATGCTTCTTCCTGATACTGTAGGTACAGGTGGTGACTCGCATACTCGTTTCCCTCTAGGTATTTCATTCCCTGCGGGTTCTGGCTTGGTAGCATTTGCTGCAGCAACAGGCGTTATGCCTCTTGATATGCCTGAATCTATCTTGGTTCGCTTTAAAGGTGAAATGCAACCGGGTATCACGCTACGTGACCTAGTACATGCCATTCCTCTTTACGGCATCAAGCAAGGCCTACTAACGGTAGAGAAAGCCGGTAAGATCAACGAATTCTCTGGTCGTGTACTAGAAATTGAAGGTGTTGAGCACTTATCTGTTGAGCAAGCATTTGAGCTTTCTGATGCATCTGCTGAGCGTTCTGCTGCAGGTTGTACCGTTAAGCTTTCTGAAGAGTCTATCTCTGAGTACTTGAACTCGAACATCGTGATGCTGAAGTGGATGATCGCTGAAGGTTACGGTGATGTTCGTACGATTGAGCGTCGTATTACAGCAATGGAAGAGTGGCTAGAGAACCCTGAGTTGCTATCTGCTGATTCAGATGCGGAATACGCGCACGTTATCGAGATTGATCTTGCTGACATCGATCAACCAATCCTATGTGCACCAAACGATCCAGATGATGCTCGTCTTCTTTCGGACGTTCAAGGTACTGAGATTCAAGAAGTGTTCATCGGTTCTTGTATGACGAACATCGGTCACTTCCGTGCTGCAGGTAAGATGCTAGAAGAGTTTAACGGCTCGCTAAATACTCGCCTATGGGTGGCTCCGCCAACGAAGATGGATAAAGACCAACTGACAGAAGAAGGCTACTACGGCATCTTCGGTCGTGCTGGGGTACGTATCGAAACTCCTGGCTGTTCACTATGTATGGGTAACCAAGCTCGTGTTGCTGATGCTTCGACGGTTATGTCGACGTCAACGCGTAATTTCCCGAACCGCTTAGGTAATGGCGCGAACGTTTATCTGGCTTCTGCTGAGCTTTCTGCTGTTGGCGCGATTCTAGGTCGCATCCCAACGAAAGAAGAGTACTTAGAGTACGCTGAGAAGATTAATGCAACCGCTGCTGATACATACCGTTACCTGAACTTCCATAAAATGGGTCAGTACACGGAAAAAGCAGACACGGTTATCTTCCAAGAACCAGCTTAGTTCCTCGTTATATTTGTAGCTGCAGCGTTGTTGACTGCGTACGTTCACCGGAGCGCCGGCCGCCCTAATTACATAGAGCTTCTATGCTCATAGGGATGAACGAACTTGTCGCCTAACTGCAACTCCAACTATTTAGAGGAACCCAAATGATAGAACGTCTACTTCGGTAGGCGTTTTTTTATGTCTGAATACTGGACGACGAGCGACTCGATCTCTTGATGACTTCGCTATATACTCTCGCCTCATTTTTGCCACAACCCTTTTATTGAGTCTCTTTTTATTAGAGCTTTGGAGCCTTATGGAATTCGAATTTACTAGAAACACTCTAATGGGTGAATACTATGTGAAATGCAGCATGGGCCATGAGATTGTTGGCCGTTGGCTTCAAGAAGAGATTGGTAAAGATAAGCAGAAGCTAGATCATGTGATGGCGTTGATTGAGCAATCTCGACAGGACCTGAGCAATGAAGTGACGTTGCTTGGCAAGGAGATTAGCCTTGCGATCAATGAAGATGAAGTTACGATTCAAGAAAACGTGTTAGCGCATGAGCAAGAGATGGAAGAGGGCAGTGAATTCGACTTCTATAACTGTGAAAGCCAAGCAAGCTGCGGAATCGATGATTTCGAACTGCTCATCGAACGCTGGATGGATTTTTTAGGTTACTAGCCCTAACACCTATTTGTTAGTCACTCAGAGCTTTGAAGGCTCCGTTGCCCAAAACTGGAGCAACAATAGTGCAACGCATTAAGATAGTGAAAAGGCCGCACCATATTGGTGCGGCCTTTTTCGTTATTACGACCTTATTATCTTCATCTCATTTAAAATCAACTACTTAACTTTTTGGCACGCTACTTGGATTGTAATAAGAGAATTAACGGATTAAGTAAGAATTTAAGGAACGAATATGAAATTAATAAATGCCATTGTTAAGCCATTCAAATTAGACGATGTACGCGAAGCGCTCTCTGATGTGGGTATTGAAGGTATGACTGTTTCTGAAGTGAAAGGCTTTGGTCGTCAGAAGGGACACACTGAATTGTATCGTGGTGCAGAGTACCAAGTGGATTTCCTACCAAAGGTGAAGCTAGAGATTGCTACCCAAGCTGAGAATGTTGACCGAGTTGTTGAAGCGATTAGCCAAGCGGCACACACCGGAAAAATCGGCGACGGCAAAATTTTTGTGTATGACCTAAGCCAAGCCGTACGAATTCGTACTGGTGAAATGGATGCTGAAGCACTTTAAAGAATTACAAGGACTGGAGACTTTAATATGGAACTTACAACAACAGTAACGGAACTACGTTACGCACTAGACACTTTTTTCTTCCTCATTTCAGGTGCGTTGGTAATGTGGATGGCAGCAGGCTTCGCGATGTTAGAAGCTGGCCTAGTTCGTTCAAAGAACACCACAGAAATTTTAACTAAGAACATCTGTTTGTACGCAATTGCTTGTACAGCTTTCTTAGTGGTTGGTTACAACATCATGTATGTCGACAACGGTGAAGGCGGTTGGTTGCCATCATTTGGTACTCTAATTGGTACACAAGGTGAAGGCGCAGATCACTCTCTAGAATCAGACTTCTTCTTCCAGGTAGTATTCGTTGCAACAGCAATGTCTGTAGTATCTGGTGCGGTTGCTGAGCGTATGAAGCTTTGGTCATTCCTAATCTTCTCTGTAGTACTAACAGCGTTCATTTACCCTGTTGAAGGTTATTGGACTTGGGGCGGTGGTTTCCTATCAGAAGCGGGTTTCAGTGACTTCGCAGGTTCAGGTATCGTACACATGGCTGGTGCAGCAGCAGCGTTAGCTGGTGTTCTACTACTCGGTGCTCGTAAAGGTAAATACGGTAAGAACGGTGAAATCTACCCGATTCCTGGTTCAAACATGCCACTTGCAACGCTAGGTACATTTATCCTTTGGTTCGGTTGGTTCGGTTTCAACGGCGGTTCTCAACTGATGGTTTCGGATTTTGAGAACGCAACAGCAGTAGGTCAAATCTTCCTTAACACCAACGCAGCAGCAGCAGCAGGCGCAATTGCAGCACTACTAGTATGTAAAACAACTTGGGGTAAAGCAGACCTAACAATGATTCTTAACGGCGCGTTAGCTGGCCTAGTAGCAATCACTGCAGACCCTCTATCACCATCACCTCTATTTGCTGTAGCGATTGGTTCGGTATCTGGTGCATTGGTTGTATTCAGCATCATCGCTCTAGACAAAGTTAAGATTGATGATCCAGTAGGTGCTATCTCTGTACACGGTGTATGTGGTTTCTTCGGTCTAATGGCTGTGCCACTAAGCAACGCTGATGCAACGTTTGGTGCTCAGCTAATGGGTGCAGCAGTCATCTTTGCATGGGTATTCGGTGCTAGCCTAGCAGTATGGGCGGTGCTTAAAGCAACAATCGGTATCCGAGTAACGGAAGATGAAGAACTTGAAGGTATGGACATGCACGATTGTGGTGTCGGCGCTTACCCTGAGTTTGTATCAGTAAAATAATCAACAGTCGTCGCCTAATCTGAATGGGTTAGGTTGGACAAAGAAAGCCCCGCAACTCTTGTTGCGGGGCTTTGTTGTATTTACGGTTGCACAATATATAAACACGAACGTTGAAGTTAGGCTCATTGTTTAAGGGGAACGACAAGACACAAAGTTGAAATGGTTTGTTACAAAAGTGAGAGTTTGAATGGTCTGAGTAGACGGATTTTTTGTTGGTCGTCATTGTAATTATGTTAATGATGAATATAATAACGCAACTGATAGACATTATCATTTCGATATAAAGGATTTTACAATGAAGAAACTGCTAACACTTTCAGCTCTAGCGTGTGGTGTAATTGCCCCGATAGCAATGGCTGCGGAAGAAGTAAACGTATACTCTTACCGTCAACCTTTCCTTGTTGAGCCAATGTTCAAAGAGTTCACAAAAGAGACTGGTATTAAAGTAAACGTTAAGTTTGCTAAAAAAGGTTTAGCAGAGAAGTTAGCTCAAGAGGGTGAATACAGCCCAGCTGACGTTGTCTTAACTGTAGATATCAGCCGTCTATCTGAATTAACTAAACAAGGTCTAGTTCAATCTGTAGAGAGCGATGTACTTGAAAAGAACATCCCAGCTCAATACCAAGATACAGATAACGAGTGGTTCGCTCTAACAACTCGTACACGTAGCGTTTATTCTTCACGTGACCGTGTTGGTCGTCTAGGTGAAGAGTTCACTTACGAAGATCTAACTAAGCCTGAATTTAAAGGCAAAATCTGTACTCGTAGTGGTAAGCACCCATACAATGTTTCTCTAGTATCTTCGATGATTGCTCACAAAGGTGAAGCTGAAACGAAAGAATGGCTAGAAGGCGTAAAAGCAAACCTAGCACGTAAGCCTCAAGGTAACGACCGCGCGCAAGTTAAAGCGATTAAAGAAGGTCTATGTGATGTTGCTCTTGGTAACAGCTACTACCTAGGTAAGATGGTTAATGATAAAGAGCAAAAAGCTTGGGCTGACTCTGTTTACATTAACTTCCCTAACCAAGAGACTACAGGTACTCACGTAAACATCTCTGGTATGGCAATGGCTAAATACTCTCCAAATGAAGAGAATGCCGTTAAGCTGATGGAATTCCTATCTGGTGACACAGCACAAAGCATGTACGCAGAAGTGAACTACGAATACCCAGTGAAAGCAGACGTTAAACCTTCTGAGCTTGTTGCTTCATGGGGCGAGTTCAAAGCGGATACTATTTCTCTAGACGAAATTGCAAACCACCACGCGGCTGCAATCAAGCTATTAGACGAAGTTAAGTTCGATCTATAATTTATTACGGTAGGCTTCGGCCTAAGTAAAATGACAACCTCAAGTCGCCATTTTGGCTACTTGGGGTTGTTTGTTATTGGAAAATCACTTTTTGATACAAAGCACCCCGTTGATCCCTTGAGTTATTAGCATCTCACCTTGAAGTCATTAGAGTATATGGGTATAAATAACCCCACCATTAAAAGGATATGAGATGTATTTGCAAATGCATTTGTGTTTCATTAAGCCTCGTTGTAGTTAGGCGATGAAAGAAAAGAATTATTTATGGAACACCAGTAGCGGCATTATTGCTGTATTACTGGTCTTACCGATCTTAGCGATTTTTACGACGGCTGTTGGAGAAACAGATGAGCTATTTTCTCATCTGATGTCCACAGTGATGCCTACCTATGCCTACAATACGGTGGTTTTAGTCATAGGAACCATGTTCCTGTCTTTAGTTTTTGGTATTCCGTCGGCTTGGGTTATGGCAATGTGCCGTATTCCGGGAGAGCGTGTTTTGCAGTGGGCACTCGTCCTGCCATTAGCAATGCCAGGCTATATTGTTGGCTATATCTTTACCGATTGGTTCGACTTTGCCGGCCCTGTTCAGGTTCTACTGCGAGATCTTACTGGGTGGGGACCCAGTGAGTATTGGTTCCCAGATATTAGAACCTTATCCGGCGCTATTATTGTTCTGTCTCTCGTTCTCTATCCTTATGTTTATTTGCTGTGCCGCGCGGCATTTATGGAGCAAAACGTCTCCTTATTACAATCTGCTCGTTTGCTAAAATGCTCGCCTTGGGAAAGCTTCCGTCGTATCTCCTTACCACTTGTTCGTCCATCAATGGCGGTCGGTTTATCGCTTGTTGCTATGGAGACCATCGGTGACTTTGGTACCGTGAGTTACTTTGCGGTAAATACTTTAACGACTGCGGTTTATGATGCTTGGCTAGGCTACTCAAGCTTAACGGCAGCTGCGAAAATATCGGCAATCATGCTGGTTATCGTGATCCTATTATTGAGCTCAGAGCGATACAGTCGCCGTAAGCAGAAGCTATTCCAGAACCAGTTCAGCAGCCGCGAAGATTTTCGTTACAACCTCTCTGGTTGGAAAAAATGGCTGGCACTATTCTGGTGCTGGGGACTAGTTTGCGTTGCGTTCTTATTCCCTCTTGGCCAACTCATTATTTACGCCTACAAATATTTTGCTCAAAGCTGGACCCCTGAATTCAGAGAATATGCTATCAACAGCCTTTACGTTTCGGTAGCTGCTGCGATTATTGGCGTGATTATCGCGATGATTGTGAACTTTAATCAACGTGTCAGCCCGAGTAAGAAAAATCAGGCTTACATGCGTATTGCTTCGATGGGCTATGCTGTTCCAGGCACTGTGTTGGCGATTGGTGTGATGGTGCCTGTGTTGTTCATGGATCACTTAGTCAATGATATTGCCAAAGTGATGGAGTGGGGACGTCCGGGGCTGATTTTCTCTGGTTCCATGTTTGCGCTTATCTTTGCAATGGTGGTGCGTTTTTCTGCAGTGGCGATTGGCAGTATTGAAAGTAGCTTGAGTAAAGTATCTCCTTCATTGGATATGGCTTCTAAAACCATGGGCTGCAATACCAACCAGATGTTACGTCGTGTTCATTTACCTTTGATTAAACGTGGCGCATTGATCGCTGGCTTACTGGTGTTTATCGAATCAATGAAAGAGTTGAATGCGGCATTGCTGCTGCGTCCTTTCAACTTCGAGACATTGGCGACTTATGTTTATAACTATGCCTCAGATGAGCACCTAGAATTGGCGGCGATGCCTGCTGTATTATTGGTGTTGGTGGGTTTAATTCCTCTGATCATCGTAAACCGTTCCTTGGAGCAGAAAAACTAATGAGTTGTGCATTATCAATTAAAGATCTGACTTGTAAGTATGAGTCGCAAACCATTTTGGAAGCGCTCTCGTTAGAAGTTGAGCATGGTGAAATTGTTTGTCTTCTTGGTGCGAGTGGCTGCGGTAAAACGACCTTACTGAAGGCGATTGCGGGCTTACTTCCATTGAGTAGCGGTGTGATGAGTTTGAACTGTCAAACCATTGATGATGGCGAGAATTGGTTGCCACCAGAGCAGCGTAACATTGGTATGATTTTCCAAGATTACGCCCTGTTTCCGCACCTGACGGTAAACCAGAATGTCGGCTTTGGCTTGAAAGACCTTTCTGAGCAGCAAAAGAAAGACAAAGTTCAAGAGATGCTGGAGTTGGTTCACTTAGATGAGTACGGTGACCGCTACCCACACCAGCTTTCAGGTGGTCAACAACAGCGTGTCGCTATTGCTCGTTCTTTGGCGTACAAGCCAGACTTGCTACTGTTAGATGAACCATTCTCAAACATCGATACTCAGGTTCGTCATGAGCTGATTTCTCAGATTCGCAAGATTTTTAAGAAGCAGGGTGTTACAGCTATCTTCGTAACTCACAGCCGTGAAGAAGCGTTCGCATTTGCAGATAAAATGGCAGTAATGAACCATGGTGTGATTGAGCAGTATGGTTCGGCATCTGAGTTGTATTTCCATCCATCAAGTAAGTTTGTTGCAGACTTTTTGGGTGGCGGTAGCTACCTCAATGCACAGCGTATTTCGGAGCATGAATTTGAAACCAGTTTGGGTATGGTTGAAGCCAAACCGCAAACGGAGATTGAGTTCGGCAATACATGTGAGCTTCTGCTAAGGCCCCAGCATATCCAAGCAAGTTACGAGCAAGATAGTGCTATTTCGGTGCTAGAACAGCAATTTATGGGTGATCACTGTCGTTATGTAATCGAAGCGCATGGTCAGAAGTTATTAGCAACCTCGTCAGAAGCACTTGAAGTTGGTATGCCGGTCAACGTAAAAGTGGATACCAAAGGCGTATTGGCTTTCTAATTAGGTACAACTCATAGTACCGATAATTCGTGATGAACCATAAAAAAGCCCAGCACTTTAATCGAAAGTACTGGGCAAAAGTTCTTCATCTATAGGGGTTAACAAGGCAGTGATTTGTTAAGTCCCATACAAGACTGCTGCGCTCTATAAGCCTATAGAGAGAGGAAGTCTTTCACTTTTTGAAGAACATGTTCTGCAGTGTCTTTATCTTCCATTTCAGCGAAGATTCGTAGCAATGGCTCAGTTCCTGAGAAACGAGCAATCACCCAGCCGCCATTCTTGAAGTACACCTTGGCACCATCTTCATAGCTGACTCTTTCAATTTTGTATTCAAATTCAGGCAGTTGCTTCTCGACGTAGATCTTAGTGTAGAGCGCTTCTTTCTCTGAAGGTTTAAACTTATAATCGCCTTCTGCGGTGTAGGCATAGCCATATTTAGAGTAAATCTCATCAAGTAATTCAGACAACTTCTTGCCTGTCACACTGATCATCTCAACCAGTAAGCTTGAAGCAAATACGCCATCCTTACCTTTGATGTGACCACGAATGGTTAAACCACCTGAACTTTCGCCACCAATCAGAGAGTCATCGGCCTCCATTTGTGAGCTGATATGCTTAAAGCCTACAGGAACCTCAAAGCTCTTCTCACCATGATCTGCCGCCACTTTATCCAGTAGGTGTGTGGTTGCGATGTTACGAACGACAGAGCCCTTCCAGCCTTTGTATTCCAGCAAGTAGTAGTAAAGTAGGAGTAGCACTTCGTTAGGGTGAATGAAGTGACCTTTCTCATCGATGATTCCCAAACGGTCAGCATCGCCATCAGTACCAATACCAATGTCATAGCCTTCTGCTGCAACTAAGTGCTTCAAGCGATACAGCGTTGCAGCATTTGGCGACGGCATTAAGCCACCAAAATCTGGGTTTTTGCCATCGTTGATGACGTCGACATCACAGCGACCGTTAATCAGCACGGTTTGCAGAGCATTTTTTGCAACGCCAAACATTGGGTCAATCAGTACACGTAGATTCGCTTTCTTGATCGAATCGATATCGATGAAGTTGATGATTGAATCAACAAAGTCGTTCATCGGGTTGATGATCTCGATTTCTTTGTCGTTTAATGCTTGCTCGAAATCGACACGAATAATATCTTCGTTGGTCAGTGTTGCGATTTGCTGTTCGATCTTCTCTGTGATGATCTCATCAGCATCACGGCCACCTTCAATGAATACCTTGATGCCATTGTAATCGGCTGGGTTGTGAGAGGCGGTAATACACGCCGAGTAGGTGCATCCCATCTCTTTTGCTTGGAACATCACGATAGGTGTTGGAACAAACTTATCGATGAAGCTTACTTTGATGTTGTTCGCCGCAAGTACTTCTGCAAACCAACATGCGGCTTTATCGGAAAGGAAACGACGGTCATAGCCGATCACAAACCCATTCTTGGCTGCATCTTCGTTGTTGATGATGTTAGCGAGTGCTTGCGCTACCAAACGGACGTTTTCTCTAGTGAACTCCTCACCAATGAAAGCGCGCCAGCCACCTGTACCAAATTTAATCATTAGAAAATCCTTTTAGTCTCATTGTCTCAAGCCTGTAAAGACTTGAGACAAGAGCTGTTCGTTAAATTGCGTGACTAGCCTAGAACAACGACAACATCGTTCACGCTGCCTTCTGCTTGTACTGGGATAGCGCCTTCAACTGATTCACCATTGATAGTAATAGAGGCAACGCCTTTGCTTACTGCATTCGGGTTTTGCACTGTGATGTTGTAAGTTGCGCCACGCCATTGACGAGTAACCTCGAATTCTGGCCAATCAGTCGGGATACAAGGATCAACCGTTAAGCCTTCAAAGCCTGTACGAACACCAAGAATGAAGTTGGTTACCGCGAAGTAAGCCCAACCAGAGGTACCGGTTAACCAAGGGTGGTTTGCACGGCCGTGGTCTTGGTGATCTTTACCCATGATGAACTGCACGTACGAGTATGGTTCTGCGTAACGCGTTTCAATCATGTCGTTTTGGTTGTATGGGTTCAGTGCGTCATAGAATTTCATCGCACGGTCACCACGGCCTAGTTTCGCTTCTGCTACCCAGGCCCATGGGTTAGGGTGAGAGAAGATTGCGCCGTTCTCTTTTACGCCTTGGTAAACGCGAGTTACGAAACCGATATCATCGTTTGGTGTTGCAAATGAAGGAGAGTTTAGGTGTAGGCCGTATTCTGAGAAAAGGTTCTCATCAACAGCGTCCATCGCTTTCTCACCGCGTTCTTGAGATACAGCACCAGATAGAACGGCTAGCGTGTTTGACTCAAGGTGTACACGACCTTCAGCTTGTTGAGCGGTACCGATCTTGTCGCCATTTTTAGTTAGACCACGGATGTACCAGCCGCCTTCGTCATCCCAAAGGTGCGTTTCACACGCTTCGCGAACGTTAGCTGCCATTTCAGTGTATTTCGCAACATCAGCATCGTTATTACGGAACTTAGCAAGATCTAGGAATTCTTGTAGCGCCCAGAAGTGTAGGAATGAAACCATTGAAGATTCACCACCACCTAGGTTCAAACAGTCATTCCAGTCAGCTCGAAGACCTTTACAGATACCCGTTTGACCCACGTATTCAGCAGAGAAGTTCAGTGCCGCTTTCATGTGTTCATAAACTGTCGCCTCGCCACCGTCTGCGTATGGAATCACTTCATCGAAGAAGTCGTGCTCACCGGTTTCCATTACGTATTTGATAATGGTCGGAACGATCCATAGGTGGTCATCAGAACATGTGTCTTCAATGCCGTGGATCTTGTCGTCATCTGACGGTGTTGGAACAACTGTTGGTGATTTTGATGGCTCAACGTCGGCTTTCTCTGGATCGAACCAGTCAGGATCGAACAAGTGTAGACCGTAGCCCGCTTTCACTTGGCCGCGAAGCAGGTCGATAATACGTTTCTTGGTCATTTGTGGGTTGGCATGGGGTACTGAAATAGCATCTTGAGCCGTATCACGGTAACCAAGACCAGTACGACCGCCAACTTCGATGAATGATGCAAAGCGTGACCAAACCACACAGGTTTCCGCTTGGTATAGCGTCCACGTGTTGATCATTGTGTCTAAGCCTTCGTTTGGCGACTTAACTTGGAATTTGTTGCAACGCTCGTCCCAGTGATCTTTGATGCCTTGGAAAGCGGCGTCTACGTTTGCTGTGTCTTGGTACTTCTCACGTAGGCGTTCACCGTTGCCTTTACCGATACCGAGTACATACGCAAAGCGAACTTCTTCACCGGGTTGAATCGTAAATTGCTTGTGCAGAGAACCACAATGGTTGTAACAAGTTTGAGCGCTGTTAGAACACTTACCGTTTTCAACCGCAATTGGATTTGCTTCATCACGGTACATACCAAGGAAGTTGTCACGTTGGCCATCGTAGCTGTCTGGTGAGAAAGTTGAAGCTAGGTAGTAGAAGCCTTCAAAGTCGTTAGTGTTGTAGTACAGGTCGTATTCCAGAACACCTTCTTGGTAAGACGTGCCCGCAGAGTACAAAGACATCTGATGGTTTTGATTGTCTGATTGAATATGGCTGAAAGAGAACTCAACAAATGAGAAAGTGCTGATAGTACGTGGCTTGTCAGTGTTGTTCTTTAATACAACGTCCCAAACTTCTGCATCTTCACCCTTAGGTACGAATAGCGTCTTGGTTGCGGTAATGCCGCTGTATTCACATTTGAATTTTGAGTATGACAGGCCGTGACGAACTTCGTAGTTCGCTTCATCTAGGCTCTTTGCCACTGGTTGCCAAGAGATAGACCAGTAATCACCCGTCTCATCATCACGCAGGTACACATAGTGTCCTGGGCGGTCAAAGGTGCCGTTTGGACGGAACTTAGTAACACGGTTGTATTCCGGAGAATTATAGAACGAGTAACCGCCCGCATTGTGCGAAATCACGGTACAAAACTTTTCAGTACCTAGGTAGTTTGTCCAAGGTGCTGGTACATCAGGGCGAGTGATGACGTATTCGCGATTGTCGTTATCGAAATAGCCGTATTTCATTGTCATTTCCTTTTTAACAAACTGCATCTATGCAGCTAATTTTTAAATAGTGATGCTGAGTCGTATCTAACTGAGCACCTTAATTTGAGTCAGCAACCACTCGATATGAGTGTCGCTTTGGTTTGTTTTATTGAGCTTTCCAAGGGTTGCGATAATCAACATTGAGTTTGTCGAGTAATGGCAGATGCCCCTTTAGGCGAGATAGGTAATCTAGCCAGTTTCGGTTGTTTTTATGTGTCCAACATCCTTCAGCTAAAGCGCTAATTCTTGGGAATACCATGTAATCCATACGCTTTTGGTTGGTGACGATCTCACACCATAGAGCACACTGAATTCCGCGGATCCGCTTACGAATTGGGTCGGTGTCGGATATCTCAGCAAGTGCTTCGTAGGTATAAGCTTGTTCTAATGGGATAACGGCAGCCCAATCTACGCCCGGTTCTTCCGGTGCATAATCTTGGGTCATGTCGAGATAGGTAAACTGTGCAGGTTGCAACACCACATCAAAGCCTTGGCGAGCGCAATTGACAGCCGCTTCTTCACTGAGCCATGAGTAGATGATGGTCTCTTTACTCACTTTGTCGCCGTGCTGTGCTTCTTCCCAGCCGACCATGCGTTTGCCGAGTTGCTTAAGCTTGTTTTCGGCATAGCGGAATAGGTGACCTTGTAGGTCTTTGCTGTCTTGGTACTGGTGTTCTTTCATCAACGCTTGAGCAGCAGGGCTGTTGCTCCACACTCCCGGTGGCACTTCGTCTGCACCCATGTGAATTAATTCGCTCGGGAACAGCTCTGCGACTTCTTCAATAACTGCATCTAGAAATTGGTAAGTGCCTGGTAAACCTGGGTTTAGGACGTTGTCGTTGTAGTGCTGAATGCTTTTGTATTGAGTAGTGTCAGCTTGCTCTACCAACATGTCAGGCAGTGATTTGATTGCGGCACGGCAGTGTCCCGGAATATCGATCTCTGGGATCACCGTGATGCTGCGTTGCTCTGCATATTCAATGACTTCACGAATTTGTTGTTGCGTGTAGAAGCCGCCGTAGTTTTCCGCAATGTGGGTATATTGCGGCTCTAGTGCATGATCAGGGCCACGCCAAGCGCCAATTTCTGTTAGCTGTGGCAGGCTCTTTATCTCAATTCTCCAACCTTCATCGTCAGTTAGGTGCCAATGAAATACGTTGAACTTGTAGTGCGCCAGTTGATTGATTAAACGCTTCACTTGCTCTACTGAGTGGAAGTGACGAGCGCAGTCTAACATCATGCCGCGGTACTTAAAGCGCGGTTGGTCGGCTATCTTGCAACATGGTAGAGAGAAGTTCTCTGCGTCCAGTTGTTGAACTAGTTGAATCAAGCTTGCCACAGCGTGTGTAAAGCCCGACTGGCTGCCTGATTCAGCAATAATCTGTTGTGCAGTGATGGTCAGTTTGTATTCGGCTTCATCTAACGTCGGGTTGCTGCGAAATAGAATGTTGCCGCTTTCGTCTTTTGAAAGTTCAGCTGAAAGCGCGGTCGAAAGAGACAGCTCAAAGGTCGAGAGCAACTCTTGCTGGAACCAAGAGACTGCCTTATCAGCAAGATGAGATTGAACCTCAATTCTGCAGTCGTTATTTAGCGCGAAGTTACCTTGCTGAAATTCGATCTGATTAGGCTGAGGAATCAATGCAATCTCAGCAGCGTTAACTTCAGGTATTTGATTGCGTTCACGGTATGGCGAAGCCAGTACTATGGGTGATATCGCGACAGGCAGTACCGATGTTTCTCCATCATTATGTGACTGGATAAAGGCATCGTTAAGGCCATCAGAATAGAAGCGGAATGGTGCGCTTTGAAGACTGAATTCAAGGTAGTAATGGTTGTTGGCCTTTAACACTGACGAACTTGGTGTGAATGAGCAAAAGCTGCCAACTTGAGTCAGCTCTCCTTGCGATAAACTCTCTGGAAGGATGAAACGATCAAATGCAAAGTGCAGAGACCAATCTTTTACGTCGAGGTCACTTAAGTTATGTACCGTAAGGCCAAATCGGCAGTTATTTTTTTGTTCAGAAAGAACAGCTAAGTCGATGCGATAATTCATATAACTTCCCTGCTAAGCCTGTTGATACAAGTTGTGTTGTGGTTTTCCGGCAAACATCAATGCGCCTTCAATAGCGTCGAATTGAGGTTTAACGATCCATTGTTGTACTGGTGGTGATAGCCAGTTGAGAATACGCTCAGCGATACTTCCCATTAAGCACACCTTGTCAGCGCCTTTTCGATGCAGTGCTAAGACAAACATTTCGATATCAGCCGCGGTTTGCTTGAGCATATCGATAGCCAGTTCGTCACCTTCGTTAGCGAGTTGAAAAATAACTGGTGAGAATTGACCGTAATCCTTTGGAATAGCACCTTTTGACCATTCGACAATGGCATCCACATCATTATTAAAGTGATTCATCACATGTAGAGTCAGCGGGGTTTTGTTGCGAATACCGTCTTCTGCAAGCAAGACTTGTTGAATCAAACGTAAGCCCATGACTGCGCCGCCGCCTTGATCTGAAATCGGAAATTCACGACCGCCAACCACATATTGCTCACCGTCTTTTAGGAAGATACCGCAAGAACCCGTACCACCGATCATGATTGCGCCGTCTTGGCCATTGTGAGCACCAATGCAAGCGCCATAAGCGTCGGTATTTAGTGTCATGCTTGCGAAAGGGTGTGGTTGAGCCATGAAGTCGAACCATGCTGATTTTTGCTCAGCGCCAGCCAGCGCTAGGCCAACATGCATATTTGAAAAATGGTCTGAGTTGAGTTGCCCTTGTTGTGCCGCTTTTGTGATGGCATCAATAATTGAGCTCATCGCAACATCAACACCCAAAAGGATGTTGCCACTGCCACTTTTCGCTTCACCAATCAGTTTGCCTTGAGCGTCACGAATACGAGCACGACAAGAAGTACCACCACCATCAATACCGACGTAGTAAAGAGTCATTATTATTGCTCCTTACGCTGAGCTAAGAAGTTGAACTGTGCAGCGGTTGCTAATAAGAACCACGCACCATGAGGGATCCATTGCTCACCCCAGCGCCAGTTTTGAAGCATGTCATCTTTTTGTGCTGGTGGATTGAACGCAATGTCTTGTTCATCTTCAAAACCAGCTGTGATGCCATTACAGATACCGCCTTTCGCATTGAAGAACCCAAGCTGAGGTAGGTAGTCTGGGTTGTTATGGCCATGACCATCGAGCATGCACATGTGGTATGGGTTGAGGCCCAAGATCCAATCAAGGCTATTTTGTGAAAGCTGGATTAAGCGCTCTTGAAGTTCGCTATCTTTAATGTGCGGTTGAACTAGGTAAGCCATGGTTGCGAGTGAGCCAAGGCGTGCGTTCTCGCCTTGCCACCAGTAACCGGTTTCGTTCTGTTGAGCGACGAAGAAGGCATCACGTTTATCACCATCGACAGATTTAACGTATTGTCTTGGATAGCCAAATGGGTTGGTGACTTTGTCGGTGATGTTGATTTCGAACTGACAAGCTTGTTCAACAACTGTGCGCGCCTGTTCTTTTAATTCAGCATCGGTTTCGTTGTCGATGTATTCACATAGTGCAATCACAGGAAGACCGGCTTCAGCTGCGTGAAAGTATGGACGAGAGCCATCAGAGTTTGCCGACCAGAAGTGCTCAAATGAATCATCGGATTGCTGACGAGAGATTAAACGAGTCGCCCAAGTTCTTGCTTCTGATAGGTATTGCTGGTCTTGTGTTACGCGATACAGCTCATTGGCTGCGAGTAGGGCGCAATACTCATCGATGATGTTCTCTTCACCATCGTTTAGATACTGGAGGTTGTACTCTTTTAGATGCCAGTAACCCTTAACCGCCATTTCAAGGTATGTGTGGCTCGAGTATCTGCCAGAGATTTCAAGCTCAGAAGCTGCGGCTAATGCTGCGATAGCAACACCTGCACCTTGTCGGTAGCCCGCTTGTAAGTCCGTTGATTTATGACCTTCTTGAGTCGCATAAGCGCAGATATCGCGTTGGTTGATATCTTTGCTCCATTTGTCGAATACCGTCATATAGAAGTATCCGTCAGCGTCTTGCATACGCACTAAGAAGTCGGCACCGAACAGAGCCTCTTCCGTTAGACGAGTCATGGAGAATTTCGGGAAGTCTGGGTTATGGCTAGTCAAGCGTACGCTTTTTAGCATGTTCCAAACGACCATCGGAATTTGTTGTGGGTTTAGGTAGTTACCATAAGACAGGTGGCTAAAATATTTACTGACATCACCTGATGCGTCATACCATCCACCGTGGACATCGACGTATCGGTCGGTACCTAGAATTTGTGCTTGTCGATCTTTTTTGTCGAAAATACCGCCACAGCGTTGTGACTTAAAGTAATGAAGCACATCAGAAAACGTGTGGTTCATTAATAGGTTGCTACCAATCTCAAATACTTCTGAACGCAGGTTGTCAAAACGTAGGTAGTAGCGACCAGATTCAGTGACTGAACTGAAATCAATAGTGAAGAATTGCCCTTGATGCCAGTTTGCTACGCGGCCTTGTTTTACAACATCAAAGTTGCCCACAGTAATATGGTTGTCAGCACACACCAAAAGTGCAGACGTACTCGATAAACGAGTCTTTTTTGTTTGTAAGATCGCTTGCTTGGGAGCCGAAGATTCGTAGCCAATATGGTTGGTCAATAACAGCATCAATATTCTCCAAAGGTCCTAGTTTCTTTTGGCTAGGTACCTGAATTAGTTTGGATATAAATAGTTAGGGCCCGCAGACCCTAACTCAGTTTTAATGTTTAGCTTTCGTGTAGGTAACAACGAACAAAGTGGTTATCGGCTAATTGGGTCACACCCGGCAGTTGCTCTTTACACTTGTCCATTGCGTGAGTACAACGGCCAGCAAAAGGGCAACCAGCTGATACTGGAGTCCACAGAGGAATCTCCCCTTTATTGCCAGCAAGTTGTTCGTGGATCGATTTCTTAGGATCTGGAACAGCAGAAACAAGCAATTGGGTGTATGGGTGCTGAGGGTTAGCAATTACGTCATCGGTATCGCCCCATTCCACCATGTGTCCTACGTACATCACTGAAAGATCTTCAGCGATATAACGAGCAGTTGCGATATCGTGAGTGATGTAAAGCAGAGACATTTGCTTCTCAAACTTCATCTCTTCCATCAGGTTCAAAACACCGGCACGAATCGATACATCAAGCATTGATGTTGGTTCATCGGCTAATACAACTTCGGCACCTACCGCGATGTTGCGGGCTAGGTTGACACGTTGACGCTGACCACCAGACAGTTGGTGAGGGTACTTTTTCGCCGTCTCTTTTGGCGGAATGAGACCTACTTGCTCTAAAAGATCGTAAACGCGTTCTTCTAGCTCTTTCTTATTGCCCGGAGATACTTTCTTGTGGATCAACAGTGGTCGAGCAATGTGGTGGAAGATATTGTGCGTTGGGTTCAATGAACCAAACGGGTCTTGCCATACCATCTGCACGCCTTCACGGTAGTGCATAAGATCTTTTCTGCTTGAGATCTCTTGGATATCACGACCTTTGTATTCGATCGTGCCGCCTGAAGGTGCGTACATTTTTGCGATCATTTTTGCGGTTGTTGATTTGCCTGAACCAGACTCACCAACCACTGCTAGGCCACGGCTTTTGTACATCTTGAATGACACGTCGTTAATCGCACGCATCATTGGGGTTTGAATGGTGGTACTGCTTATTGGGAAGTCTTTTACGACATTCTTGCCTTCTACCAATAATTGACCGAAATCTTTGCTCATAATTGTCTCCAGAATCCTTATTCGCTTTGCTTGTTTTTAGGCGGTCGAGCCGCCTTGTTCGTTATTCACGCTGAGTCAGCGTGCAAGCTATAGCTTCCTTTGTACTATTGGGTCACCGTACAGGTGGCAGTTAGACAAATGTCCCGGGTCGATAGAACGCAGCTTGGTTGGCACCTTGGTACACTTTTCATGTACACGGTCACAACGAGCTTGGAAACGACACCCTTCAGGGATCTCTAACAGGTTCAGAGGGTTACCCGGAATACCTGCTAACTTTGTCTTTGGCCCTGTCAGTGGAGGGAAAGAATTTCCCAGCCCTTTGGTGTAAGGGTGGTAAGGGTTTTCTAGAATATCTTGAGAGTTAGCCACTTCGATTAGCTCACCTGAGTACATGATGCCGATGCGGTCAGAGAACTCGACCATCAATGACAAGTCATGGGTGATGAACAGAATTGAGAAGCCAAATTCTTCTTTTAGTGCATAGATCTTTTGTAGGATTTCGCGTTGCACAACCACATCAAGTGCGGTTGTCGGCTCATCCATAATGATCAGCTTTGGATTCAGTGCTAACGCGATAGCGATAACTAAGCGCTGACGCATGCCGCCAGAGAATTGGTGAGGGTAATCACTCAATCGGCTCGGGTGAATATCTACGATTTCAAGTAGACCTTCAGCACGTTGTTTAGCTTGCTCACGAGTCATGTTGGTGTGACGCATGATTACGTCACAGAACTGCTCTTCCATCGGTAGTACTGGGTTGAGTGCGTTCATCGCGCTCTGGAATACCATCGACATCTCACTCCAACGGAACGACTGCATACGGTCATCACTGTATTCAAGGATGTTCTCACCGTTGAAGATAACCTCACCACCACTGATGTAAGCGGGCGGCTTATGAAGACGCATAAGAGAGAAAGCGACCGTTGATTTACCACAGCCAGATTCACCAGCTAGGCCGAAGACTTCACCTGGAGCGATGTCGAAACTTACGTTGTTACACGCACGAACATCGCCAGACTCTGTGATGTAATCCACGCATAAGTTGCGGATAGAAATTAGTGGTTCAGACATGATTATTTATCTCCGCTCCAAAGTGCATTTTGTGGTGGTAGTTCTGGTTCACGTTCTTCTTTGTCTTGAGCTGCTAGTTTCTTCCAACGCTTCATGCCTTTGTGAGAACGCAGTTGCGGGTTAGCAATTTCATCGACCGCGAAGTTAAGTAGAGCAAGACCAGTTACAAGTAGTGTCAATGCGATACAAGGAGCCAACAGTTCCCACCAAGCGCCAATCAGCATTGATGAAGAGGTTTGAACGTTGTAAAGCATGATGCCCCAGCTGATTGTGTTCGGGTCACCAAGACCTAGGAACGAGATGGTTGCTTCCATCATGATTGCGTACATCACCGAACCGATGAAGCTTGCGCCAACGATAGAGATAAGGTTTGGCAGAATCTCTACGAAGATGATGCGGAATGAAGATTCACCCAAAACTTCAGCGGCTTTTACAAACTCTTTTTCACGCAGTGCTAAGGTTTGGGAGCGAACAACACGGGCACCCCAAGCCCAAGACATAAAGCCGATAACCAAGGTTATGGTGAGTGGCCCTGCCTCACCGATAAAGGCTGCTACTACGAACAGTAATGGGTATTGAGGGATTACCAGCATGATGTTCATTGCGGCTGTTAGAACGTCATCGACACGGCCACCGAAGTAACCTGCAGAAACACCAATAACAGTTGCGAGTAAACATACGGTTAGACCCGCACCAAAACCTACAGCAAGAGATACGCGTGCGCCGTATACCACTTGAGACCAAACGTCACGACCCATACGAGTTGTACCTAGTACGTGGTCTGCCTTTTTAGACATGATCAATGTACGACGGTCGTCTGCTAGATTTTGAGCAACCCAGCCATCAGGGTTAGTTTGTGCAGACTTCACCACGAAACCAGGATATTCGTGTGGGTTACCTGTACGCTTGTCTGGTACATGTTTGGTGATTAATGGAGCTGCAATCGCGCCAAGAATAAAAATACTTAGGATGATGACGCCTGTTAGGGCCATCGGGTTACGCCAAATGAGTTTTAAAAAGTCTTTCATGATTATTTACCACCCTTACGAAGACGAGGGTCAAGAACAACGTAAAGCATGTCTGCAACTAGGTTAAAGAACAGCATGAATAGCGTCATGATAAGCAGCTGACCTTGCAGTACTTGGTAGTCACGAGCGTTAATTGCGTTGAAAAGTACGCTGCCAAGACCTGGGTAGTTAAAGATGATTTCGATAATTAACTGACCGCCGATTGCCATACCTAGCGACATTGACAGGGCTGTCACACTAGGTAGCATCGCGTTACGAGCTGCGTAGTTGAATACCACTCGGTTTTCGCTCAGGCCTTTGCCTTTCGCCATGGTGATGTAGTCTTCGGCTAATAGGTTGATCATGTTGTTACGCATGTTTACTAGGAAGCCACCAATTTGAACAACAGAAGCACAGAACAGTGGTAAGAAGGCGTGGTAAGCGACATCTTTAATGAATGCCCAGCTTGTCCAATCAGGTATAGTACCAGCGGTGTAGGCATACCCTGTTGGGAACCACTTCAAGCCAATTGCAAAGGTAAATAGTGCAATCATCGCGATAACAACTTGAGGAACGGCTTGTAGAATCAGCATCCCTGGCGTTACGAAGGCATCGTACTTACTGCCGCGTTTCCACGCTGCGAAAATACCTAGGATTGAACCAATCGAGAAAGAAAGAATAACTGCGGTGCCGGCTAAGAAAAGCGACCAACCGAATGCTCCACCCAACAGTGTGTTTACAGAAAGTGGGTAGAATTGAATTGATGTACCAAGTTCCCAGCTAAGAATGTTCTTCATGTACGCCACGTATTGAACTAAGTAGCCACCATCAACGAAGCCTAATAGTTCTTTCATTGCAGCAATACGCTCTGGAGTAACTTGTACAGAAGCGTTCGCAAACATCATGGTAACTGGGTCACCAGGCATTGCTCTTGGAATAATAAAGTTTAACGTCGCAGCAACTAATAGCGCGACAAAATAAAATGACAAACGTCTTAAAAAATAACCCATAACTCACACCTTACTCACCCAGATTGTTTCCCTGTTTCTGGATTCAGGTCGCTCCTAGCGAAATTTGGAACGAAAAATCCCCTGACGACTAGCGCCATACTTTCAATTGAGAGTGTGGGGATTTTTATAAGCGGCGTAAGAGGTTACGCCGCAAGGATTGAACGATTACTTATTTAACTGGTTTTAGGTCCAGTACATGAAGTAGACGCTCTGGAATACCAGCCCAAATGTTTGGACGGCCTTTTGGATTTTCTTCGTTCCACCAACCAGTGAAGCGAGTTGTGTTGTATTGGTACATGTAAGCACCAGACATCACAGGGATTGTCACTTGGTCTGCAGCGATGATTTGCTGGATACCGTGTGCAATGTCTAGCTGCTCGTTCTTATCAGCTGTTTTGTAGAAGCTGTTTAGAAGACCATCTAGCTTGTCGTTTTTGTAGAAGTGCATTGCGAAACGAGGCATACCATCACCAGATTGTAGTGATGAGTTGTAAGCACTGTTCCAGTACGTGTATGGATCCGCACCGTGGAAGTAGTTTGTGTATGCTACGTCGTATGTACCTTCAAGCATTGCTTGGTTGTAAACAGAGAAGTCAGGTGTACGAGCTTTTGCTTTAATACCGATTTCGTTTAGCTGTTCTACCGCTAGTTGAACTGTGTTGTTGAAGTCAGTCCAGCCGTTTGGCGATTGAATCATTAGTTCGAAAGACTTGCCTGATGGAGTGTCAACAAAACCATCTTTGTTTACATCTTTGAAGCCAGCGTCAGCAAGAAGCTTCTTCGCGCCTTCAGCGTTGTAAGTGTTGAAGCCTTTGTACTTGTCATGAGTTTTTTCATCAGACCAAGCTTCAAACGCGTAGCCAAGACCCGATGCGAAATCGTTTACAGTACCGCCACCGTAGAATGCGATGTCGATGATAGTTTGACGGTCAAGAGCCATAGAGAAAGCACGACGGAAGTCAACGTTGCTCAATGCTTCATGCTTCGCAGCATCAGGGTGCTTGAAGTTAACGATGAATGCCTGTGTACCTGCTGGCGGGTACCAGTAGTGGTGTTTAGGGCTAGCTGCTGCGTATGTACGATCGATATCTGGAACGAAAGAAGACGTCCAGTCCATTTCACTGTTTACAACTTTACCTAGGAATTGGTCGTTGTTCGCAATTTGTGGAACACGTAGACAGTCAACATCTAGGTTGTCTGCATCCCAGTAGTTCGGGTTTGCACACTGGATGTATAGCTGCGCTGTAAACGTATCGATTTCTGTAAATGGACCAGAACCTACCGGGTTCTCATTGGTAAACGTTGATGGATCTTTAACGTCTTTCCAGATGTGCTTAGGTACTACAGGTACTTTAGCAATCTCGTAAGGTACGTTTGAGTTTGCTTCTGTTAGTGTGAACTTAACTTGGTTGTCGTTCAGTTTTTCTACAGAAGTTACCCAAGAGTTGATACCAGATTGGTCAAGCTCTGGCTTCTCTTTTACAAGGTTGAAAGAAAAAACAACATCATCAGCAGAGAAAGTTTCTCCGTCTGACCATTTAACACCCTTACGAATGTCGAAAACAACGCTCATCAGATCATCTGACATCTTGAAGTTTTCAGCTAGACGGAACACTGGAGTGTTACCGTGCATTTCGTTAAATACTACTAGCGGCTCATACATGAAGTCAGTTGTAGTATGTAGGTTAGTAGCACCAAGGTACGGGTTAAAGTTACGTACGAATGTAGTGTACTCTTTCGGGTGAACGGTCAGTTCACTGCGTTCTGCAGCGGTTGCTACTGATGCAAAACCTGTTGTAGCAGTTGCAATAATTGCTGTTGCTATTGCTGTTTTTTTTATATTGGCAAGCATAGCTGTTCCTTACTATTTGCTTTCATTTCACTAATGGATTGAATGTTATCTGTCGCTAAATTGTTTAGTAGATACACACTCTGGTTAAAGGCCTACCTCTTCTTCGTTGCTCCAGATTCATCGTTGATTCTGAGAAGTGGTAAGAGTGGCCTGTAGGCCTTTGGCAGGAGTAAGAAAACACCTTATCGATGAATTAATCAAACTCGTTTCCCGTCAAAAACGTTAAAAACACACAACCCCACGTCATTAACGTCAAAATAGGTTGCTTTGGTGGTTTTTCGTACGCAATTGTTAAAGTGATGTGACTCGCATTTGGTTTTGAGGTTCTTGCAGGTTGTAAGTGGCCACTAACTTTAAAGGCTTTTTATTATAATGCCTTACCCTACGTTGGTATAATTGTAGATCTCGGTCACTTGCCAGTTTTACGTTAAATTTCCCTAGAAAATTAAATCTGCCGTTCTGTTGTGACTCGCTTCTCAAACTGCAACAAAGAGTCAGATAACGGTCAGATATGATTGAGAATAGAACGAAAAGTACTGACGGTTACCAGCACGTACTGTGCGTAATTGGCGTGAATTCCTCCTTGTTTAAAGACGTGAAAAAAGTGCATTGCAAGCGTTGGGATTCTACTTTTTGTGTTTATGAGGCGTACAAAAAAGCCCACGCTAGGTGGGCTCCATTATTCAAAGTATCGTGATGTTGGTTCAGGGTTTAACTGGTCAGTAGTTTCTGCAGTTTATCCCTTAGCATCTCAATATGGGTTCTTTCTGGCGTCTGTTCTTTACAGTGTTCCAGTATGAATTCGATTGAGCTCAGTACCGTTCGCCAGCGAGGCGTTTTCGGTAGGGTTTCGACGCGTAGGTATTTGTCTAGCGTTCGAGTTTGCAACGTACTGCGGTCTAAGTAGACGCGCCACAAGCCACTCTTCTCGGCGAAAGCAAACTTGGTTTCCCCAGTCACCGATTCCCAGTAGATGATGGCATTCGTCATCGCATCGACCAGTACTTCACGCATCAACTCTTGTTTGTTTTTACCTTCACCGGTTGCCTTGTCAGCCAGACGAGTAAATTCTCCGCCAAGCTCTTTCAGCTGTTGTAACTTATCTTTGTCGCCTTCAAAGGCATAACTAGAGAGAGCCTCAACCGCCGTTTCAAGGTTATTGATTCGGTTTGAGTTAACACCACCACCGACATTAAAGATATACATGGTGTCGAGCCCTGAGCCTTCAGGTAGCTTAAGGATGTCACTCGGTATGCGCTGACGTGTGTCATCTATATAGATATCAATGTCACCGCAGTAGTGGGCTTGCTCCACTTTAAGGTATTTAGGCGCAATGATCTCGTCGGCCATAGAGCGCTTAAGTTGTTCCTGTCCGCGTCTGAATAGTTTTGCCGCCGCTTCGTTGGCAAAGCGAATACGTTGGTCATCACGAATACAGATGATGGCTTCAGGTGCCGATTCTAGTTGCTCTAATAAGCGCCCTTGAGTTTCTAACAAGTTAGCTTCAACCATAGCTCTGTGTTTGAGCTCGAGTTGCAGTTGATCGTTTTCAAGGCGTCTCTGTTCGGCTTTACTTGCTGATAGATGCGCTGTAATTCGAGCCGCCAGTTCTTGTTTGTTGAACGGTTTAGACAAGTAGTCATTGGCACCTGCTTCGAAACCTCGAACACGGTCTTCTGCCTGGTTGAGTGCCGTTAGCATGATGATTGGCAATTGAGCATGGTCATATTGCTTTCTCAGAGCTTCACAAACCTGATAGCCGCTCATACCTGGCATCATGATATCGAGCAGAAGCAGCTCTGGCTTCTCTTTTTCAATCAGTTCAATGGTTTCCGGACCGTCACATGCAGTACGTACTCGATAACCTTCTAACTTCAAGAAGCTGTCTAATACTCGCAGGTTAACCGGCTCATCATCGGCGATAACCAGTAACGGGCCATCTGGGTTTTCACTGATAACACTGTTTTCTTGTTGGCTGTTATCTATTAAATCGGGCGCTTGGAAGTGCGAGTAATGACCAGATTCGTTGTAACTGTCCAGTTCATCTTGAGTAGCTAAGGGCAGGGTAAAGCTAAACGTAGTGCCAAGCATTGGTTGGCTACTTACGTACAGTGAACCGCCCATTAGCTCGATCAACTGACGACTGATCGATAATCCAAGCCCTGCACCTTGGCGGTAGTTACTCGCATCTTGGCCTGCTTGAATCAATGGTTCAAAGATGTGCTCAAGGTACTCGGCCGGTATACCTTGGCCTGTATCGACAACTTGTACACGAATGTTGTCATCGATAACGCTGGCAGAGATAACAATCTTACCTTCAGAGGTGTACTTGATGGCATTGCCAACTAAGTTATACATCACTTGCTCAAGTCGTTGAGGATCCGATGAGACTAGCCCTAAATCACTTGGGACTTGGTTAATGATGCGGATCGGTTTGTTGCCCAATAGATGATGAGATAACTCTAGGACCAAGCTGGTGGCTGCAGATAAATCAACAGCTGATTTCTTAATGTCTAAGCTGCCATAGCGCATCTTGTGATAATCAAGCAGATCATCAACCAAGGTTGCTAATCGCTGACCGCTATTGATGATGATATCCAACTGATACTTCTGGTTAGCAGGGATGGGGCCATTCGCTCCGGATATCAGCGCTTCAGCAATACCCACCATGCCATGCAGTGGTGTTCTCAATTCGTGTGAAGTAGTAGCTAGGAACTCATCTTTAAGTTTGTTCGCCAGTTGCAACTCTTCGTTTTGCTTTTGAATTGTCTTAAGGTTGTCTTCAAGTTCATCGTTTTGGTTTTTGATGAGCTGCATTTTTTCACGAATCGAGCGCTGCATTCTCTCGAAGCTCACCGCGAGCCGGCCTATTTCATCTTTGCGCTCGGTATTGATCATGGTTTCATCGAGATCACCCGCAGATACTTTCTCGGCAGCCCACGTCAGTTTGAGTAGTGGGGATGTGATGAAGTTAGACAGATAGTGCGATGCAACGACTACCAGAATGATCGCCGTTAGCATCACGATCACGAAGATCTTTTCTAACTGATGAATACGAGCAAACGCCTCTTTCTCTGGCAGCTCTACGACAAGAGCCCATGTTGCGTATTTCAGCTCAATTGGTGTATATGCTGCGATGATCGCTTGATCTAGGGTGTTGTCGAAGGTGCCAACCGCTGTTTCGCCAGCCAATGCTTTATCGACAACATCTAAGCTCAAGTTGATAGATTCTTGTGAATGAGCAAGGCTACGCGGCAGGTGATCATCACCTACAAGCAGCGTTTGAATATTCGAACTCTTGTTGAGATCCGCAATCAGCTTAGTAATGCCGTTGATAGGTAATCTAAACATCGCGTAACTGTGTAGGTAGCCTTGTTGAACAATAGGTGCTCCTAACCATGCGGTCTGTTTGCCATTCTCGTCTTTAAAGTCAGAAACGATAACAGGCGTGTAATCCTCATTAGACTTACGGCGATCGGTGACATCTTTAGCGAGCCGTTGAAAGGTAACGCCTAGGTTTGAATCTTTGTATTTACCTGTCAGCAAGTTAGTGCCGTAATCGTCATTTTTAAAGACGGAGTAAGCAACGTTACCGTTAATATCAACCAATAGAATATCGTCAAAATCGGAGCGTTTAAGCAACTCTAGGTAAGCGTTATGGTAGCGCTTGTGCAGTAGGCGGTAACGCTCACTGCCAATGAAGCTACTGGATTCAGGAAGAATCGATGTTTTGATTTGATCGCCCGATCCTTGAATGTAGCGTTGCTGCGCATTACTGCGTGCTTCGTCAATATCTAACCCTAGACGTTGGAATGCATTGATCAAACCATAGAATCGGCCGCCACTGGCATTGGCTAGTTCAGAGCGAACAAAGCCCATCACTTGGGATTCTTGAGCTTGTAGGTAGTCGACAATCTGTTGCTGCTTAGTATCACGGACTGAAACAAGGTGTGAGGTGCTTTGTTCCTGAAGGTCCTGACTGTGCGATTGAAGGAAAAAGATCGCGATAAGTGTCACTGGGGTAATACTGAGGACAAGAAATGCCAGCATTAGGGTATTTTGAAGGCGCTTAAACTTCTGCTTACGATAAAATCTAAACATAAATTGGGTACTACTTTCCTTTGATGTACTGCTAAAAGGGGCGAAAACAAGTACAGAGAATAGAATTAATGGTTTCCAATTTAACGAAATTAACGAGTTTTTTTACTTTGACAAGTAAGTGGTATTTAAAGCGTGTGCAAAAGCTCACTTTTATAGAGTTTTGATAAAAATATGAACAGACAGCGCAGATAATGACCCTGCGCTGTGCTAGAGATGCTACTTACTTGCGTGGTAGATCGCGAATTTGGTGGTCTTATTTAGAGTCGCGCATTTTCCAAACGCTTGCTCAATAATTGGGATGTATTTTAAGAAACTGTTTGCGACAATAATCATCTCACCAGAGCGCTTCAAATGCGTAGGGGCCTGAGCTAGTAAGGTCTCAGTCGCGCTATAGCTAGTGTCTAAACCTGAATGGAATGGTGGGTTACTGATGATGAATTGGTAGTCTTGTGCTGTATCAGAATAGACATCTGACGCGAAGACTTTACCAGTTAAACCATTCGCTTCCAGTGTGGCTTGGCTTGATGCTACGGCAAATGCACTGATGTCGCACATTTCTAGCTCAATATCTGGGTTACGAGATGCCATAACCGCACCTAACACGCCTGCACCACAACCAAAATCCAGTACCTTGCCTTTTAGTTTTGGCAGAGTATCCAACAGAAGTTGGCTACCGACATCGAATTGACCGTGACTGAAGACGCCAGGAAGGCTTTTTACCGTCAGAGGTTGTTCATCAATGTTAACCGTGTAGGTCTTAAACCAGTCTTGCAGGTTGAACGCTTGTGGTTGCTCGAAGCATTGACCCCAGTAGAAAGAGCAGCGACGTGCTGAATCGTATTTAACGACTTTGCCGTAAGGCGCAAACATCTTCTCGATGCTTTTCACGCCTGAGCGGTTCTCACCAACCACGACGATTTCGGTATCTTTGCCTAGCTTAGCAAATAACATCGCCAACAGAAATTCCGCTTCCGCTTTGGCTTTCGGCCAGTAGAGCATCACTAAGTCAGCTTTGGTCTCTTCGGTAAACTCAGCACCGTAAAAACGTTGGATGCTGCTATAACCTTCAAGCTGACGGTAGTAGCTGTAATTAGAGGTGAACACAGAGACAGATTCACAATGCTTGGCTAATTCAACAGGGAATAAGTCTTCAGCCTCACCGGCAACTAAAACATGTTTGCCTTCAAAGTAGGCAAGTTGGCGCTCAGCAATCTGGCTTGGGGCAATATAAGCTGACATAGGACACTCTATTGAATCGTTAGCAAAAAATGAGGGCGGATTTTCGCATAATCCGCCCAAAGCTTGAAGTGTTTAATACTCGTTCGGCAAGTAAGTGATTGAAGAGCACTTTAACTCTTGTCTTGCTGATTTAAAAAGTCCTTAAACTCTTCATCGTAGATGTTGAATAGGACGATAGTAATCGCAAAAATCAGCGGGCCGTAGATAAGACCAATTAGGCCAAACAGTTGAATACCCCCCAGCAGTGAGAAGAAAATCATTAGGGTGTTCATGCCTGCGCTGCCTTGCATTAGAAGCGGACGCAGAAGGTTGTCAATTGATCCAACAATTGCCACGCAGTAAACCGTTAGGAAAATTGCCCATGTGGTATCACCAGTTAGGAACAAGTAGGTCGCCGCGGGGATCCAGATTAGTGCTGTTCCCACAACAGGGATGAATGAGGCAAAGCCCATCATAGTGCCCCAGAATAGGCCTGGGAAACCTGCAATCCACATACCTAAACCGCCGGCAAAACCTTGCGCGATTGCTGTTAAGAATGAGCCCATTACTGCTGATTTCGATACTTGTTCTATCTCTGTTAGAAGCTTGTCTTCTTGGCTACGAGATAGCGGAAGAATATGACGAACCACACTTATGATTTTGTCGTGATCTCTTAATAAGAAGAACAGAACAAACAACATCAAGAAGAAGTCCATTAAGAAATTGGTCGCGTCACCTAAGATTTTCGCACTGATACCAACTAGCTTAGAACCAAAGCTGGTCGCAAACTCACCGACTTTTTGTGCGATGGCTTGTGGTTCGATATTGTCGAAAGGCAGGTAGTTGTTCACGAATGACAGCGCTTTGACCACCAATGGGTGTGCGAACAGAGTTTGAATGCCGCCGTGTGTTACCCATTGGTAGGTGTTTTGAGAGAACAGGGAACCTTGCTGAACAATTGCTGCGAATACTGCCAATAAAGGGATAACAATAATGAAAGTCAGGATGATACAAGACAGCAACGAGACGATGTTTTCTTTATTCGGAATCTTCTTTTCAAGCCACTCGTGGATCGGGAACATCAACAGTGAAATGATAAAGGCCATCACGATAGAGTTAACGTATGGCTCGATAAGCAGGTAACAAGCATAAGCCGCCGCGAGTAGGGCGATGATTATCACCCAGTGGCTGGTATTGATTTTGAGTTTTTCTGACACGGTAATGGTCTCTATATTTGCGTTCTGAGTTTATAATGGCTGCAAAACAGAGAGTTAGCAATGAGGAGTTTTGATAATGGGATGCTGTAATAAAGATAAGAAATGCCAAGACGAAGAACAGCAAACAAAAAAAGAGATCCCTTGGTTCAGAATGTTCCTTGGTACCTTGATGTTGTTGGTTTTCCTTTTCTGGGAACGTTAATCGCTTTTGGTTCAGTTTTAGCCTTAGTCGACGGCTAAATAAGTTGTCATATTTGTGGCTGGTGAGCGCGATATATAAAAAAGGGCTGCATTTAATGCAGCCCTAAATTCAATCGTTTAGCGACTTATAAAGTGCTTTCGATTATTTGCTTTCAGCAGCAATGATCGCAAGAGAGCGGTCAGCAGCTTCTAGTGTTGCATCAAGTTCTTTTGAACCATGAGCAAGAGAAGTAAAGCTTGCTTCGAATGCTGAAGGTGCAAGATAAACACCGTGATCTAACATTAGGTGGAAGAAGCGCTTGAAGCGTTCTACATCACACTTAGTTACATCTTCGTAGCACGTCACAGTTTCTTGGTCAGTGAAGAAGAAACCAAACATACCACCAACTTGATGAACTAGCATCGGGATGCCGTGCTTGTCAGCAAGTTGCTTGAAGCCTTTTGCCAACTGCTTAGTTTTTGAAGCTAGACGCTTTTCGTTGCCTTCTTCTCGTAGAAGGTTCAAACATGCGTAGCCAGCAGCCATTGCAACAGGGTTACCTGAAAGCGTACCCGCTTGGTAAACAGGGCCAGTTGGTGCAATATATTGCATCACGTCTTTACGACCACCGAAAGCGCCCACAGGCATGCCGCCGCCAATCACTTTACCAAGACACGTTAGGTCTGGCTTGATGTTGTAGTAAGCCTGAGCACAACCTTCAGCAACGCGGAAACCTGTCATTACTTCATCAAAGATTAGCAATGCACCTTCTTGGTCACAGATTTCACGTAGACCTTCGTGGAAGCCTTCTACAGGAGGGATACAGTTCATGTTACCCGCTACTGGCTCAACGATGATACAAGCGATCTCGCCTTTGTTTGCTGCGAAGATTTCACGTACTGAATCTAGATTGTTGAAGGTTGCCGTTAGTGTCAGTTTAGCAAAGTCAGCCGGTACGCCAGGAGAGCTTGGTTGACCTAAAGTCAGCGCGCCAGAACCAGCTTTTACAAGTAGGCTGTCTGCGTGGCCGTGGTAGCAGCCTTCAAACTTAAGAATTTTGTCACGACCAGTGAAGCCACGAGCTAGACGAATCGCGCTCATGGTTGCTTCTGTACCTGAGCTCACCATACGTAGCTGTTCCATTGATGGAACCATCTCAGATACAAGTTCAGCCATTTTGATTTCAGTTTCGGTTGGAGCACCGAAGCTAAGGCCGCGTTGAGCTGCTGCAATCACAGCATCACGAATAACAGCGTGGTTGTGACCAAGGATCATTGGACCCCAAGAGCCAACGTAATCGATATACGCTTTACCATCAGCATCAAAAATAAGTGGGCCATCAGCGCGTTCAACGAAGATTGGAGAACCACCTACGCCATTGAATGCACGAACTGGAGAGTTTACGCCACCAGGAATAGTTTGCTGTGCTTTTTCGTACAGCTCTGCTGATTTGGTCATTGATATATCCTCTTTTGACTGTCGGACCAATTGGCACGCATTGTACCTATCCCTAATCCAACTAGGAATGCTTTCGCCCAGATAATCACCCGAATCTGGTTGTTTTGTGTGGTTACACGTTTTAATTGTTAGATATTGGCGAGTTTACAGCAGTAAAAGGGCCGATCCTGTGGTGAATACTTGAACGTTTCAGTCAGGTATTAGATAATCACCAGAATATAAGAAAATACTCAACAACTATGGTCTCGAATTAGATTTGTATCATGTTGTTTTTGACACAGGTAAGAGAGGTTGTCGTGAGCGAAGTAAATATCCCATTGTCTTTTTCTGATGCAGCAGCTACCCGCGTACAAACGCTAATTGCTGAAGAAGAAAACCCAGAACTAAAACTGCGTGTATACATTACAGGTGGTGGTTGTAGCGGTTTCCAATACGGCTTCACATTTGATGAAAAAGTAAATGATGGCGACACTACGATTGTAAACAGCGGTGTAACGCTGGTTGTTGATCCAATGAGCTTACAGTACTTAATGGGCGGCATGGTTGATTACACAGAAGGCCTAGAAGGCGCTCGTTTCTTTGTGAACAACCCGAACGCGACAACAACATGTGGTTGTGGTGCATCATTCAGCGTATAGCTTGAAAGATAGCTAGAGTTAAAAGACAGCTTTAGCTGAAAGCTACACCAGAAGGTTGTAAACGCCGAACTTATGTTCGGCGTTTTTGTTTTTATATCCCCAAATTTCTCTTCATAACAAAGCTCCTTTCTTGGCAAGGCTCTTGTTTTTCACGCAGCCTCAAAATTGCTAAGACATATTAAGTTATTGCTTTTAAAACCATTCCAACCTTCTATTTTGTCATTTTTAGTACACGGCATATTTTTTAAACTGTCGATAGCGTCCAACTTCGTTGAGGATTGGTCTGTTAAGGTTACCTTTGTGCATAAGGAAGTTGCACATCACGGTATTAAGCCAACTAGCGCGCCTGAATTACATCGGACAAAAGGATTTGTTATGCCCACTCTCTTTTCTAACTCACCACTTTTTCAGAAATTGAAGCAGCCGTGGCTGGTTTCGCTGACTCTAGTCGTGTTGTTGTCGATCTGGCTTGGTTTAGGCGTAGGGCAAGCAGAAGAGTCACCTGAAAAAAAGGCGACAGAAATTCCGTTGGCTAAGGTTTCCTTTCAAACATTCACTTCATCACCGACCTTTAAAACCATTGATCTCTATGGACGAACGGCGCCCGATAGGCACGCCCGATTAGGAGCAGAAGTTGCAGGTAAGGTCGTCCGACTGAATGTTGTTAAGGGGGATATAGTTAAAGCTGGACAAGCCATTGCCCAGATAGATAAGGGTGATTTAGAAATTCAACTAGAGCGAGCATCTGCGTTATATCGCTTGAAGCAGAAAGAGTTCAAAGCGGCGCAGTCATTGAAGAAAAGAGGGCTGCAAGGCGAAATCGCCTACACCACAGCAGAGGCTTCATTAACAGAAGCAAAAGCTATGATGCGCAATGCGGAATTGGCTTTAAAGAATACTGTAATTACTTCCCCGTTCTCTGGTGTGGTTCAAGATTTGATGGTAGAGCTTGGTGACTTTGTTGGGGTTGGTGATCCGGTTGCGGGCGTGATTGACCTCGATCCTCTGGTCATCGAAGCCGATGTCAGTGAACGTCATATTCAGCATTTGTTAGTTAATCAGTCCGCCTTGGTTCGCTTGTTGGGAAGAGAAGAAGCGGAAGGTCGTCTGCGTTATGTTTCTCGAATCTCTTCTGCTTCTACCAATACTTTTCCAATCGAGATTGAAATCGATAACTCCAAAGGCCTATTACCTGCAGGTGTCAGTGCCGAAGTAAAACTCAACCTAGAAACAAGAGACGCAATCAAGATAACACCGGCGATGCTGGCATTGGATGAGTCGGGTAACCTTGGGGTCAAAACCTTGGTTTCTGCTAGTGACTCACCAACGGTGAAGTTTGTAGGCATTGAGCTAGTAAAGGCCGAACAAGATGGAGTGTGGCTCACTGGGCTAGGTCAACGCGTCGACATCATAACCGTAGGTCAAGGCTTTGTGCGTGATGGTGATTCTGTGATTGCTGTTGAGCAAGGTGCTGAACTCTCAAATGTAACCGCAGAGTAGGAGATTGCCGATGTATTCAATTATTGATGCAGCCTTGTCTCGTGCTCGAACAATGCTTTCCCTTTTGGCGCTTATCTTGGTTGCTGGTGTTGTCACCTATATCACGATCCCCAAAGAATCGAGCCCCGATATTACTATCCCGATTATTTACGTCTCTGTTGGGCACCAAGGTATTTCGCCAACCGATGCAGAACGTTTATTGGTTAGGCCGATAGAACAAGAGCTGAGGTCGATTGAAGGCGTAAAAGAGATGACCGCAACCGCAGCAGAAGGCCACGCCTCAGTTGTGTTGGAGTTTAATGTTGGCGTTGATCTCACCAAAGCGATGGCTGATGTGCGTGATGCTGTCGATTTAGCCAAACCAAAATTACCAGAAGACAGTGATGAGCCGACCGTGAATGAGGTGACGCTCGCGTCTGAGCAGCCTGTTCTGTCTGTTGTGCTATTCGGTACCGTTCCTGAGCGCACCATAGTGCAAATTGCCCGAGAGCTTGGAGATAAGTTAGAAAGCTATCGCCAAATTCTTGAAGTCGATATTGCGGGCGATCGCGATGACATTGTTGAGATCATTGTCGATCCGTTATTGATGGAGAGCTACAGCTTAGATCAAGCGGATATCTATAACTTGATCGCTCTGAATAATCGAGTGGTTGCCGCTGGTTTTGTTGATACGGGTTATGGGCGTTTCTCTGTCAAAGTACCTTCGGTGTTTAATTCCTTAAAGGATGTGCTTGAGCTACCTATTAAAGTCGATGGCAAGCAGGTGGTCACTTTTGGCGATGTGGCCACGGTTCGTCGAGCGTTTCGAGATCCTGAAAGCTTTGCTCGTTTAGATGGCAAATCTGCGGTGGTGTTGGATATCAAGAAGCGTGCTGGTGAGAATATCATCGAAACCGTTGAGCTAGTCAAAGCGGTAATGGCAGGCGCTCAGCAGCAAGCGGAATGGCCAAATAACCTGTTGGTCAAATACACCTGGGATGAATCTAAAGATGTGAAGATCATGCTTAATGATCTTCAAAACAATATTCTATCCGCCATCATTTTGGTGGTGATCGTTATCATCGCGATTCTTGGTGTGCGTACTGCGTTATTGGTGGGTATCTCCATTCCTGGTTCATTCCTGACGGGGTTATTGGTTCTGTCTGTATTCGGTTTAACTGTTAACATCGTGGTGCTGTTTTCGCTGATTATGGCGGTGGGGATGCTAGTAGACGGTGCGATTGTGGTGACCGAGTTTGCAGACAGGCGAATGCAAGAGGGTGAAGGGCGCAAAGCCGCTTACCGAGATGCAGCGAAGCGGATGGCGTGGCCGATAACCGCATCGACGGCAACAACCTTAGCCGCATTTGCTCCGTTACTGTTTTGGCCGGATGTGACTGGCGAATTCATGAAGTTCCTGCCATTAACACTGATCGCGACATTAACTGCCTCATTGATCATGGCACTGTTATTTGTGCCCGTATTAGGCGGTTTGATTGGCAAACCGCAATACGTATCGTCTCAGAGCCAAGCTCGAATGGTTGCACTGCATAATGGCGAATTTTCACAAGCCACAGGCTTAACCAAGGCGTACTACCACACACTGTCGATCGCGATTAAGCACCCCTTTAAGATTCTTTGTAGTGCGATACTGCTCGCGGTTGCGGTTGGGTTTACTTACTCCAAAGCGGGCCTAGGTGCAGAGTTCTTTCCTGAGGTTGATCCGCCATTCTTTAATGTCAAAGTTCGTTCTCATGGTGATCTGTCTATCCAAGAAAAGGATGACATCATGCGTGATATTGAACTGATGATGCTCAATCATGATGAGTTTGATACCGTTTACACGCGTACTGGTGGTGACGACCAGATTGGTTTGATCTCAATTACGCCTGTTGACTGGCAATACCGCCGCAGCGTTAAAGCGATCATTGATGAGCTAAAAGTACAGACCGACCAATACGCTGGTGTTGAGATTGAATATAAGTTTCCTGATGCAGGGCCTCCGGTTGAAAATGACTTAGTGATTGAGCTATCGGCACGAACGCCAGAGCAACTTAATCAGGCTGCAAAAATTGTGAGAGGTTGGGCTGATGGTAATCAAGCACTGACCAATATCAGTGATACCGCGAGTAAAGACGGCATCGATTGGAAGGTGGATATTCGCCGCGACGATGCCGCGCGCTTTGCTGCTGATGCGACCTTGGTGGGTAATACCGTTCAATTCGTGACTAATGGTCTCAAGATTGGTGATTATCTGCCCGATGACTCTTCAGAAGAGGTCGATATCTTGGTGCGCTACCCTAATGATAAGCGTGATATCGGGCGCTTCGACCAGCTTAGGGTGAAAACGCCAGCAGGTTTAGTACCTATTACTAATTTCGCTCAGATCGTTCCCGACCATAAGCAAGACACCATTAAACGCCTTGATGGCAAGCGTGTGGTGAACATCATGGCGGATATGGAAGAAGGGTATAACCTTGCTCTCGAACTACCAAAGATCGAACAAGCATTGAGTGAGCTAGGGCTGCCGAGTAGCGTGGAATTTCGCATCCGTGGTCAAAACGAAGAACAAGAAAACTCGTCAGCCTTTTTACAAAGTGCTTTCTTGGTTGCTTTGGCGGTAATGGCTTTGATTCTGATTACTCAGTTCAATAGCTTCTATCAAGCGTTTTTGATTCTGAGTGCTGTATTGTTTTCGACCGTTGGCGTGTTCGTTGGCTTACTGATCTTCCAACGTCCGTTTGGCATTGTGATGTCGGGAATTGGGGTAATAGCGCTCGCCGGCATAGTCGTGAACAACAACATCGTGTTGATTGATACTTATAATCAGCTCATCAAAAGAGGCTTGGACAAGCGAGATGCGATTCTAAGAACCGGTGTTCAGCGTTTAAGGCCAGTAATGCTCACGACGGTTACGACTATCTTAGGTTTAATGCCGATGGTGTTAGAGATGAACATCGACCTGATTAATCAAAAGATAGAGTTTGGCGCGCCAAGTACACAATGGTGGTCACAGCTTGCGACCGCTATTGCTGGTGGTTTGGCGTTTGCCACGGTGCTGACTTTAGTATTAACCCCTTGTTTGTTAATGCTTGGACGGAACAACAAACCTGAAAAACAGTAGCTAGTTGTGGTATGTGAGCATAAAAAAGAGCGCCTTGATGGGCGCTCTTTGCATTTTTCTATTTTGCAGTGAAGCTACAAACGCCTAGTTAGTCGCTAGTAACTGACCGTATCGCTCAAGGTTTCTTAATCGAATCTCTGAGTTGGCAATAAAGGTTGCTTTTGCTTTACCAGTTAACGACTTGGATTGAGGCAATTTCACGGTACGCGCATTTTTATGTACGCCATTAACCAAGAATTCATAATGTAAGTGCGGGCCAGTCACACGGCCTGTACCGCCCAAAGTACCAATGGTTTGGCCTTGTTTTACGCGCTGACCGGTTTTCACCATACGTCGCTTCATGTGCAGGTACTTGGTGATGTAGGTGTTGCTGTGGCGGATGAACACGTAGTTACCATTGAATTGGTTGTAACCTGACTTCTGAACAATACCGTCACCGGCTGCCCAGATAGGCGTGCCAACAGGGGCTGCGTAGTCAGTACCGCGGTGAGCTCGAATCTTACCGGTTACTGGGTGTCTCCTGGTAGGGTTAAAGTTCGATGTTACGCGACGAAAATCAATTGGTGAGCGCAAGAACGCCTTCTTCATCGCACGACCATTTTCATCGAAGTAGTTGCCGCTTTTATCATCCAATACCGCGGTAAATGAATCGCCTTGGTTTTTGAATACGGCTGCCATGATCTTACCGCGACCAACTACTTCACCTTCAACCACTTTCTCTTGGTATAAGATTTTGAAGCTGTCGTTCTTACGAATATCTAACGCAAAGTCGATATCCCAACCGAAGATGCCGGCCAGTTCCATAATTTGGTTTGCGGTTAAACCTGCGCTGACGCCAGCGTTCCAGAAGTTAGAGGTGATGTTGGCTTCGGCATAATTGTATTGGTATACCACTTCTTTTTTGTCGAAACTTGATGAGAAAGAATCGCCAGATTTAGTGATCTTGAAGCTTTCAAACGCACTAAGTTGTCGTTTTAACTGAATAAGGTCGTTGTTTTCATCAAAGCCGAACTGCAAGACATCACCAGGTCTTAGGTTAGACAGCTGCTTCTTAATATCATTATTGGTATTGAGTAGCGTGATCAGCAGACGGTATGAGAGGCCAATACGTTCAAATAAAACAGAGGTGCTTTCGCCAGAGCGAACGGTGTATTTCTCCCAATTGAGCACTGCCGTCGGTGGAGCGTCACTTGAGCTAATAAGTGCAGAGGCATTGATAGTCAGTGGGTAATGTTTTCCCACAACTAAAGCGCCCGAATCGTCACGCAAACTGTTGACGTCGGGGAGTAAGAAAATCGCGACGAAAATTATGGCACTAAAAAATGCGATAAAAGCCCGGTGCAAAATAGGAAGGCGTGCAAAAATAGACAACATGTTCCGGTTCGTTCTGTAAATATTATGAAAATCGACGACAGAATAGTGTAACTGGTTTCAAAATACATCGCTATTCAAGTAAGATGTCTAATTAATGTATTTTTGCCAAATCTGTGGGAGTGAACAAGAATGGCGAGTATTGAAGCTGCACTAGCCGAGATCAAACGTGGCGTAGAAGAACTGATTCCAGAAGACGAACTGATTGCAAAACTAAAAGAAGGTCGTCCTTTACGCATTAAGCTGGGTGCCGATCCAACAGCTCCAGATATCCACCTAGGCCATACGGTTATCTTTAACAAGCTTCGTGCTTTCCAAGAGCTTGGTCATGAAGTGACATTCCTTATCGGTGATTTCACTGCAATGGTTGGTGACCCATCAGGTAAAAACTCAACACGTCCACCGCTAAGCCGCGAAGACGTATTGAAGAATGCTGAAACTTACAAAGAGCAAGTATTCAAGATTCTAGATCCTGCGAAGACGCAAATTCGTTTCAACTCTGAATGGCTATCTGAGCTTGGCGCTGAAGGCATGATTCGTCTTGCTTCTAACCAAACTGTTGCTCGTATGCTTGAGCGTGATGACTTCAAAAAGCGTTACGCTGGTGGTCAACCGATCGCAATCCACGAATTCATGTACCCACTTCTACAAGGTCACGACTCTGTTGCACTAGAGAGCGACGTTGAGCTTGGCGGTACTGACCAGAAGTTTAACCTTCTAATGGGTCGTGAACTGCAAAAAGCAGCAGGTCAAAAACCACAAGCGGTACTAATGATGCCACTACTTGTTGGTCTAGACGGTGTTAAGAAGATGTCTAAGTCTGCGCATAACTACATCGGTATTAGCGAAGCACCAAGCGAGATGTTTGGTAAGATCATGTCTATCTCTGACGATCTAATGTGGAGCTACTACGAGCTGCTGTCTTTCCGTCCTCTTGAAGAAGTTGCGGAACTGAAAGCTGGCGTTGATGCAGGTAAGAACCCGCGTGACGTTAAAGTGCTTCTTGCTAAAGAGATCATCGCTCGTTTCCACAGTGAAGCAGATGCTGAAGCCGCTGAGCAAGAGTTCGTTAACCGTTTTGCTAAGAACCAAGTTCCTGATGAAATGCCGGAGTTTGAATTCGAAGCAGGCCTGCCAATTGCGAACGTTCTAAAAGAAGCGGGTCTTGTAAACTCGACTTCTGATGCGATGCGTATGATCAAGCAAGGCGCTGCTAAGCTTGAAGGCGAGAAGATTGAAGACAGCAAATTCGTGCCTGAAGCAGGTACTGCCGTTTACCAAGTAGGTAAGCGTAAGTTTGCTCGTATTACTATTAAGTAATATTAAATCTCAATGATTTAACGAAAAGGCATCTACGGATGCCTTTTTTATTGACCCCTATTTATTGACAGGAATTTGACGAAGTTTTTGAACGGCTATTGCTACACTATGCGCGCTGTCAAATTGACAGTAATTCTGGAGATTTTTATGAACAATACCGACCATCCTCCTAGTTTGAATGGAGAAGAATAACCTGTCTCGGTATTGATCTATTGTCCTGCCGTTCAGGTAGGGTATCTTTGTTTTCCCCCGCATTCTTTTCCACACACTAGATTCTAACAAGTAGACACATCAGTAGCTTTCAGCTCTTGGTGCGCTTAGCTGTACGCTCTTGGTGTATTAGCTATAGGCTATTTGTTTTGATGGTCGTTACCTTTGCCAATCGGGAGATTCGCCATGACGGTAATGAACAACACTTTTTTATCTATTGAAGCTCTGTACTCAGAGCAAGACATCCAAGCTGTATCGAATGCATTTCAGCAATACGGGCGTGAGCAGCAAGTTAGGCTTCTCAACTGTATGCCGCTTGAAGATGCAGTACTTGTATTAGGGCAATGCTCTCTAAGTACGATTCAAGCTCTACTTAGTGAGTTAGAGGAGCAGGGCTTTGAGAAGCGTTCTCGACATCTAGCTCACCAACTAGGGCTGATCTACTCAGAGGTAGAACCTCAGCAGGGCTACCTTTCTACTGGCGTCATGAGCCACGTTAGGCAGCGTATCGGTTGGATTATTGCGTTAGCACTATTGGGAATCGTCTCAGGGCTTATCATTGCTCAGTATGAAGACATTCTCAGTCAGTTAGTACTTTTGGCAATCTACATGCCGGTAATTGCTGCTGCTGGTGGTAACACCGGAACACAAGCCGCGACTTTGGTGATCCGAGCCTTAGCCACAGGTGAGTTGAAAAAACGCCAATGGGCTCACGTTCTGTGGAAAGAGTTTAGAGTTGCTATTTGTCTAGCTCTAGCGATTGCCGTAGTGATGATTGGACGTATTCTGCTATTTAGCGAAAACCAATCGACAGGTGGCTATGACATCAACATGATTGCGTTAGCGATTGCGGTAGCGCTGTTCATTCAGGTGACCATATCAACCGTGCTTGGCGGCGGGTTACCGATAGTCGCTAGGCTATTTAAGCTTGATCCAGCGGTGTTAGTAAGTCCAGTACTTGCATCGATAGTGGATATCTCAGGAATGTGGATCTACTTCACTGTGGTTAACTCATTCCTCGGTATCGCTTAGCTCCTATAAAAATAGGCACCTATAAAAATAGCTAAATACATCTGAGAAACAAAAATGGCGCTGCAGATTGAAGGTCTTCAGCGCCATTTTTATTGTTTGAGTAGAAGTTTACACAGAGCCAAACATTACTTCGATTTGCTTTGTGTTTGACTGAACTCAACTACATCTTTGTAGAAAGCACGCTCAAACTGGGTGATTGGAGCCTCTACCGGTCTGTCTGGATCTTGCTCTTCAGGGAAGTAATCACGAATAAACTGCACAAACAAAGAGTTTGGTTTCCCGGACTCATCTAAACCATATCCCGCCATGTTGTACGTTCCGTACAAAGAACCACTTTTGGCTGTGATGTTGCCCTGAATCGGTGCTTTTCTCATGCTTGGACGGTACTTGAGCGTTCCATTTACACCTGATGTAGGCATAGCCTCAATCAGGCTGAGCTGTTGATCGTTTTCCCAGATATAACGAAGCACTTGAGCCATGGTCTGTGACCTCATTCGGTTATTTCTGGATAACCCTGAACCATCGACGAGCTGCGCTTTACTGAGGTCAATATTAGCCTTGGTCAGCAGTATCTGTTTTATTGCTTCAGTGCCGTTATTGAAGCTGCCCGGTTGAACATAAAATGTTGCTCCTAGCGTTTTAGTTAGATTATCTGCGATAAGGTTATCTGACTTCTTGAGCATGATATCGAGCAGTTCAGGAAGCTTTTCTGAGTTGTGACTAGCGACTAACGTGGTTTTGTCTGCTTGCGCTTTTTTACCAATAATCACATCACCTTTTACTTCTATTTTCAGTTCTTTGAGAAGCGATGTAACGACTTGATAGGTATAAAGCTCTGGGTTTTGAATCGCGAACTTGAGCGGCAGTGGCTTCTTACGCTCTACTAAGCAACCAGAGAGCTTGTAAGCGTTGTCTGGAGTAGTAATGAGCTCTAAGTCGCATTGTGTCGCCTTCTGCCCTGAGCGAGTTACGGTGGCTGCGGTGGTTGTCACGTCTATCGGATAATGAGCGGGAATATAAACGCGAGTGCTACCGTTATCTTTTGTATAAATAGAGGCTTGTGCGCAGTTGCTGTCTAAGGTCATTGCACTAGAAGGCGCGCTGTAACAAACCCCTAGAATGTCCCAAGGCCACCCCACCGCTCGCTGATAGCCGGTATAAGCTGTGTTATCCAGATATAAATTGCCCTTGATGGTTCTGGATTGAGACTTAGCGTATTGAGTTAACAGGCTTTTTAGCTGCTCACGTTGCAGTGTTGGGTCGCCGCTAAATGAAATGATTGAATCATTGCCAGAACGAACAATGCTAGTCGTGTAATGAAAGTCATCTCCCAACTCTAGCTTGGCCGCTAAAGCCGTCACCAGTTTTAACGTGCTGGCTGGTGGATAAAAGTCATCGCTATTGGTATTAAGCTCGCTTGAACCATTGCTTAACGATTTGATGATCAAACTCGTACTACTACCATCGGGCAGTGTATCTAGCGGGGCGTATGCGTTAACAGATAAAGCGCTAATGGAAAAACTACATAGCAGTAGTGTGGATAGAAGGCGCATAGAAGATTGTCTTGGATGGCTGATGTTTTCAGTATACAGATATAAAAAACGCCCGCTAGAGAGCGGGCGTTTTGATTCTCAATTAACTAATGAATCATTAGGTAATCAGAATTAGAAGTCGTAACGTAGACCTAGAGCTAGCTCGTCTTCAGCGTCTGCTTTAGATGCAGTACCGTTACCAAAACCTACAGTACCAATAGTGTCATTTTCACTGATTAGGTTGAAGTTGTACGAGATGTACGTACGGAAGTTCGGCTTGAAGTAGTAAGTCGCATCGATTGCAACGTTGTCAGCTGAAGTTTCACCGTCAGTTTCTGCGTTGTTGTACGTTAGCGTGAATGCTGTTTTTTCTAGTGTGTATGCTGTTGCGAATTCGTAACCAGTGTAATCACCGTTCTTCTTCGCTAGCTCACCGTCTGTGAACGTACCAGCAAAGTATAGAGCTTCAGTGCGGTAAGAAGCTGCTAGCATGTATTCGTTTTGCTCGTCTTGATCAGCGTAACCAGCACCTAGCTTAAAGCCAGAATCGCCGATTGCGTAGATACCAGATAGCGAGTAGCCATCAGCATCGTTGTCACAGTATTCACCGATGTTACAACCATTAACAACACCTTCTTGACGGTCAGCAAAGCGGTAGCTAGCTTTAACGCCTAGGTCTTGGAATTGACCTTTGTAAGAAAGCATGTTGTCTGAACGGTCAGCTACAGCAATTTTGTGTGCTGCTGAGTTACCGTGGTAAGACATGATATCGGTAAAGTCAGTGATAACACCTAGCGCACCGTCATTTTTACCGTAAGTTACTTCACCGAAGTCACCGCCGATACCTGCGTATGTGTAACGGTTAGTGATATCGCTGCTATCACTGTTATCAGTCGCGCCGCCGTCTTCGTTAGTTGTGAATTCACCTTCGTAGAAACCAACACCGTATAGGCCGTCTTGGATTTCAACTTTACCTAGGAAGTTAAGACGTACACGTGTTTTGTCTTCAGCTTTGCCATCTTTTAGAGATAGACGAGCTTCCGCACGACCACCGATCTCTAGAGAAGTGCCGTTTGAGCTGTATACAGAAGTACCGGCAATATCACCAGCTTGTTTACCGTCGGCTGCCACTGCGTTAGTAGCAAGAGCTGCAGCAGATACAGCAAGCGCGATCATAGTCTTGTTCATGTTATTATTTCCTAATTACTGTCCATAGAAGTTTTATTAAGGATTTGAACCCTTTTGTGTATTGCCTGTATTAATCAGGCTTCATAATCATGATTAGAACAGAAGTCTGAAAATGCCAGTGCAATCCATGGGTTACTTTTTACCTCTAAAGTTCCATGGTCAGTTAGTAAAATGATATAAAACTAAAAAATGAACACTGTTTTATTATATCTTTTTTGTTTAAGTGGTTGTTTTTGAGTGTATTTTATAAAAGTGTGATCTGTGTTTATTTTGTTTGTTTTTTGTTTTTTTAGGTATTTAGCTCTCCACTTATTGATGGGGAGGTTATTATTCATTTTTGTGATGTCTGTAATTTAGACCTAGATAAAGCTTTTATAACGCAAAGTGGAATAAAGGTGATTTAGCCATAAAGTTTGTTTACACTAAGCCAAATCGTTTTGTTTCTATCACCCAATAAATACGTTGGGTGTATTTATGTTGGCCAAAGAAAGCTTTGGCATAGAGGTAAAAAATGGAAAAGGTTCCAATGACAGTACGTGGCGCTCAGCAGCTACGTGACGAATTAGATCGCCTACTTAAGCTACGCCCTGTTATCTCAGCAGCTATTGGTGAAGCACGTGAACTAGGTGACCTGAAAGAGAATGCTGAATACCACGCCGCTCGTGAAGAGCAGGGTATTTGTGAAGCTCAGATCCGTGATATTGAATATAAGCTATCACTGGCTCAGATCATCGATGTAACGCAAATGGATAATACGGGCAAGATTATCTTTGGTACGACAGTGACACTGATTGATGTGGATACCGATGATGAGTTCCGCTACCAAATCGTTTCAGAAGACGAAGCAGACATCAAAACGGGTCGCATTTCTGTGAAATCGCCAATTGCTCGCGGTCTTATCGGTAAAATGGAAGGCGACGAAGTCATGATCTCTACCCCTGGTGGTGACAAAGACTTCGAAATCGACAAAGTAGAATATATCTAATTGAATTTTCTTTGTTTCTGATAAGTAAAAAGGTCGCTAAATGCGACCTTTTTCGTTTCTCACGCTACACTAAAAGATAAGCGCTGTGGCTTCCTATTAGTGAAGTTAGCTTATATCAAACTCGCTTATTTACGTGGAATCTCGATTTTACGTGCTTCTGACTGGCGGAACAGTACTAGAACTTTACCGATAGTCTGTACTTTCTCAGCTTTAGTTTCACGTACAATTGCATCGATAATCAGTTGCTTAGTCTCACGGTCTTCTGATGCAACTTTAATCTTGATCAGTTCGTGGTGGTCTAGAGCTAATTCGATTTCCGCTAGAACAGCTTCAGTAAGTCCATTTGCGCCCATTAGCACAACAGGTTTTAAACTGTGAGCTAGGCCCTTTAGATGCTGCTTTTGTTTGGTACTTAGGTTCATTACGCGGCCAATTTTCTTTACTATTAGGGTTGAAAAAACCTATTTTAACGCCATCTAAAGCTGAAGACTATAATTTATTCAGCAATTAGTACTTTCCTCCAATTTAGGTATCCAATGAGCAAACAGAAACACTCGGCCAGTTCAGGCCGTTGGTTGAAGGAACACTTCGACGACAAGTACGCAAATGAAGCAAGAAAGAAAGGCTATCGTTCACGTGCTTATTTCAAAATGGAAGAGATTCAAACGAAAGATAAATTGCTGTCTCCTGGGATGACCATTGTGGATTTGGGTGCAGCACCTGGCGGTTGGTCTCAATATGCTGCTAAGATTGTTGGAGACAACGGACAAATCATTGCGTGTGACTTGTTACCAATGGATCCGATTGCTGGTGTTAGCTTTTTACAAGGCGATTTCCGCGAAGAAGCTGTGCTAGATGCCTTGTTGGAACGTATACAACCAAACATGGTTGATGTCGTGATGTCAGATATGGCACCTAATATAGCAGGCAACAATTCTGTGGATCAGCCAAGAGCTATGTATTTAGTTGAATTAGCTTTGGATATGTGTCGACAAGTTCTAGCTACCAATGGTAGTTTTGTTGTAAAAGTATTCCAAGGCGAAGGGTTTGACCAATACGTTAAGGACGTCCGCGAGATGTTTAAAACAGTAAAAGTTAGAAAACCCGACTCTTCTCGAGCTCGATCTCGTGAAGTGTTTATCGTAGCCACTGGTTACAAAGGTTAACGATTCTCTTCCAAGAGTGAGAGTTAACAACATGGCTACAGGTTACAAACTGTAGTACCCTACCTTTAATTACAATTAGTTATCGAGAGGCTTACACCTTGAGTGACATGGCAAAAAATTTAATTCTGTGGCTTGTTATCGCGGTAGTGTTGATGTCGGTATTCCAGAGCTTCGGCCCTGGGGAAAGTAACGGCAGAGCAGTAGATTACACCACGTTTGTACAGGAAGTTGGCCAAGGCCAGATTCAAGACGCACAGTTCAATAACAGCGAAATCACTTTCACACGTCGTGGTGGTGGTTCTAAGTATGTAACTTACATGCCTGTTTATGATCAAAAGCTACTTGATGACTTAATTAATCAAAACGTAAAAGTTCAGGGTACACCACCTGAAGAGCAGAGTCTGCTTGGCACTATCTTCATCTCATGGTTCCCAATGATCTTACTGATTGGTGTATGGATTTTCTTCATGCGTCAAATGCAAGGCGGCGGCGGCGGTAAAGGCGCGATGTCTTTCGGTAAGAGTAAAGCTCGAATGATGAGCGAAGAACAAATCAAAACCATGTTTGCTGATGTTGCTGGTTGTGACGAAGCAAAAGAAGACGTGAAAGAGCTTGTGGACTACCTTCGTGACCCAAGCCGCTTCCAAAAGCTAGGTGGTAAGATCCCGACAGGTATCCTGTTGGTTGGTCCTCCTGGTACGGGTAAAACATTGCTTGCAAAAGCGATTGCCGGTGAAGCGAAAGTACCGTTCTTTACTATCTCTGGTTCTGACTTCGTTGAAATGTTTGTTGGTGTTGGTGCATCTCGTGTGCGTGACATGTTCGAACAAGCGAAGAAAGCGGCACCTTGTATCATCTTTATCGATGAAATTGATGCTGTAGGTCGTCAACGTGGCGCTGGTGTTGGTGGTGGTCACGATGAACGTGAACAAACACTGAACCAAATGTTGGTTGAGATGGATGGTTTCGAAGGTAACGAAGGTATTATCGTTATCGCTGCGACTAACCGTCCAGACGTACTAGACCCTGCATTACTTCGTCCTGGTCGTTTTGACCGTCAAGTTGTGGTTGGTCTACCGGATGTACGTGGTCGTGAACAGATTCTTAAAGTACACATGCGTAAAGTGCCACTATCAGGTGATGTTGAACCGTCGCTGATCGCTCGTGGTACTCCAGGCTTCTCTGGTGCAGATCTTGCGAACCTTGTGAACGAAGCGGCGCTATTTGCTGCTCGTGGTAACAAGCGCAATGTATCTATGGTTGAGTTTGAACTTGCGAAAGACAAAATTATGATGGGTGCAGAGCGCCGTTCAATGGTTATGTCTGAAGAAGTGAAAGAGTCAACGGCTTACCACGAAGCGGGTCACGCAATTGTTGGTCGTTTGGTACCTGAACACGATCCAGTGTACAAGGTGTCAATCATTCCACGTGGTCGTGCGCTTGGTGTAACCATGTACTTGCCAGAGCAAGATCGTGTGAGCATGTCTCGCCAACATCTAGAGTCTATGATTTCTAGCCTGTACGGTGGTCGTCTTGCTGAAGAACTTATTTACGGTAAAGACAAAGTGTCAACTGGTGCGTCTAACGATATCGAACGTGCAACTGATATTGCTCGTAAGATGGTTACGCAGTGGGGCTTCTCTGAGAAATTGGGTCCTCTTCTTTACGCAGAAGAAGAAGGTGAAGTTTTCCTAGGTCGCGGCATGAGCCAAGCTAAGCACGTTTCTGATGACACGACTAAGCTTATCGATGAAGAGATTCGTATCCTTATCGACCGTAACTACGATAGAGCTAAGAAGATTCTTGAAGATAACATGGATATCATGCATTCGATGAAAGACGCTCTAATGAAGTTCGAAACGATCGATGCAGGTCAAATTGATGACTTGATGGAGCGTAAGCAAGAGATTCGTGATCCAGCTGGTTGGGGTGATCAGGTAAAAGCTGAACCTACAAAGGAAGAAGCAAAACCTGAAGCTAAGGCAGAAGAAGCTAAAGCGGAACCAAAAGCTGAAGAGTCGAAAGTTGAAGAAGTTAAATCTGAAACAGATGATGCTCAAAACAAAGATTCTTAATCGCTAAGTTATAAATTAAAACCCTGAGTACGCTCAGGGTTTTTCTGTTTCTAGCCCTAGATGTTTTTACCTTTAAGACCCACCTTCCATGATATTAAAAGCACATAATAAAACGCTCGTTTTAGACCGCCCACATGTGATGGGTATCCTCAATGTTACGCCTGACTCTTTCTCTGATGGCGGAAAATTCAATTCATTAGATAATGCTTTACTGCAAGCAGAGCGAATGATTCAAGCTGGTGTTAGCATTATTGACATTGGTGGTGAATCAACTCGCCCGGGAGCGCCTGACGTTCCTTTAGAAGAAGAGCTCGCTCGCGTTATTCCTGCCATTAAAGCAATTCGCGCTAAGTTTGATGTGTGGATCTCCATTGATACCAGTAAAGCTGAAGTGATGCGCCAAGCCGTTGAAGCGGGGGCTGATTTGATCAATGATGTGCGCGCACTGCAAGAGCCCGGAGCTTTAGAAGCGGCCGCCGATGCTAATGTGCCCGTTTGCCTGATGCACATGAAAGGTCAGCCAAGAACCATGCAAGCTAACCCTAATTACGATGATGTCCTAATGGATGTTGAAGCGTTCTTAAAAGAAAGGGTGGAGGCTTGTGAGGCTGTTGGTATATCAAAAGATCAGCTGATTCTGGATCCTGGTTTTGGTTTTGGTAAAACCATTGAGCATAATTACCACCTATTAGCGCACCTTGAAAAGTTTCATTCGTTAGGCTTACCTGTTTTAGCGGGGATGTCGAGAAAATCGATGATCTTTAAATTGCTAGACAAGGTTCCGGCCGACTGCATGGTCGCAAGCGTCACTTGCGCGACGATTGCCGCGATGAAAGGCGCACAAATTATTCGCGTTCATGATGTCGAGGAGACACTGGAAGCGATGAAAATAATCGAAGTGATGAACAACAATCACTAAATATAATTAAGGAAAATCACTATGTCTGATAAAAGACGTTATTTCGGCACAGATGGTGTGCGTGGCAAAGTAGGCCAGTACCCGATTACACCTGATTTTGTTCTGAAGCTTGGCTGGGCTGCGGGTCGTGTTCTTGCGAAGCAAGGCACAAAGAAAGTCATCATTGGTAAAGATACTCGTATCTCTGGTTACATGCTTGAGTCAGCGCTAGAAGCTGGCCTTGCTGCTGCTGGTCTTCAGGCTACGTTTACTGGCCCAATGCCAACACCTGCTGTGGCTTACCTAACTCAAACCTTCCGCGCTGAAGCAGGGATCGTTATCTCTGCATCACACAACCCATACTACGATAACGGTATCAAGTTCTTCTCTTCTGAGGGAACAAAACTGCCGGACGATATCGAGTTGGCAATTGAAGCTGAATTGGATAAAGACATCGAATGTGTTGATTCATTTGAGCTTGGTAAAGCAGTACGTTTGAACGATGCGGCTGGCCGTTACATCGAGTTCTGTAAGAGCACATTCCCAAATCAGATGACGCTTGCAGGAATGAAAATTGTTGTCGATTGTGCACATGGTGCGACTTACCACATAGCTCCTGCCGTATTTAAAGAGCTGGGTGCTGAAGTTATTGCGATTGGTGTTGAGCCAAACGGTACTAATATCAACCACGAAGTCGGTGCGACAGATGTACGTGCTCTGCAAGCAAAAGTGGTTGAAGAAAAAGCGGCATTAGGTCTTGGCTTTGATGGTGATGGTGACCGTATCATCATGGTTGACGAGCTAGGTAACAAAGTTGATGGCGATCAAATCGCTTACATCATTGCTCGTGATGCACTGCGTCGCGGTGAGTTGAAAGGTGGCGTTGTTGGTACACTAATGACCAACCTTGGTATGGAAAATGGCCTTAAGCAGTTAGGTATTCCGTTTGTTCGTGCTGCTGTTGGTGACCGTTACGTAATGGAACAGCTTCTTGCTAAAGGCTGGAAGATCGGCGCTGAAAATTCGGGGCATGTTATCCTACTAGATAAAGTGACGACGGGTGATGCTATCGTTGCTGCTCTGCAAGTGTTGGCTTCAGTTGTTGATAGTGAAATGACGCTGAATGAGCTGTCTCAGGGCATGACGTTATACCCTCAAGTTCTAGAAAACGTTCGTTTCAGCGGAGATTCAAACCCATTGGAAGCTGAAGCGGTAAAAGCAGCGGTTGTTGAAGTAGAAGCTGAGCTTGGCGAGAAAGGTCGTGTGCTATTACGCAAGTCTGGTACCGAGCCACTACTGCGTGTCATGGTTGAAGGCGAAGATGCAGAGCTTGTTCAAGCATCAGCGCTTAAGATTGCAGATGCAGTAAAAGCAAACTGCTAATTTAACCTTTTACTTAGCTGGCGCAGCGAATAGCGCCTGTGATTAGAAGTGGTTGACTTATATCACGGTCAAAAGATATAACGGTCAAAAGAGACGTAAATGAGTTTTGTGTCGCTTTTGACCTTTTTTTGACCATTCACTTGGTAAAGGCTTATTTTTTAGCAAATTCTCCTTGTCAGCCATCGTCGCATTCGCTAGTATTGCTCGGCCTTCAGTTAGGAGGTCGCTAGCCTTGTTCTTAAAAATAGTTTTTTGAACGGCGCTGGCTCAACAATTAGGAACATAGGTGGAAAAATGTTTACAGTTCTACTTGTGATTTACCTGTTGGCAGCGCTTGGTGTAATTGGCCTAGTGTTGATTCAACAAGGTAAAGGCGCAGATATGGGAGCCTCTTTCGGTGCTGGCGCTTCAAACACTGTGTTTGGTGCTGGTGGCTCAGGAAATTTCCTTACCCGAATGACTGCAATTTTTGCAACTACATTTTTTATCCTTAGCTTAGTGCTTGGTAATATGTCTACACATAAAACTGAGTCACAATGGATTGACCCGACCCAAGGTCAGGTGATTCAACAAGCTGATGATGCAGTGAGTGAAGTTCCGGCGCAAGGCGACGAAATTCCACAATAATCTGTAAAGATTTGATGCCGAGATGGTGAAATTGGTAGACACGCTAGCATGAGGTGCTAGTGCCTTAGGGTGTGAGGGTTCGAGTCCCTCTCTCGGCACCATGTTTACAAACTTGTAAAACATCTTGTTGGGCGTATAATGCTCGCAAGTCGGACGCGGGATGGAGCAGTTTGGTAGCTCGTCGGGCTCATAACCCGAAGGTCGTCGGTTCAAATCCGGCTCCCGCAACCAATTTCAATGCTATTATATAGCTTGTATTGGTAGCAAGTTTGCACAGTGTGAACCTCACTGTGAGTTAGGTGCGATATCGAATGTGATGGCACTTAACATATAAGGGTCCAGCAACAAAAACCCCGGCTTATACGGGGTTTTTTGTTATCTAAGCATTTGTAAATGTATTTAGATAATGTTTGCTTGGAATTTAAATTGGGCTTTGAGCCCTTTTTTTGTTTCTGGAGTGGTTAAATGACTGGTTTAGAAAGACAACTTACTGAAATGCTTGACGCTCCAGTAGCAGCATCAGGTTATGAGTTAGTTGGATTAGAATTTATTCGTGCTGGTGAGCACTCAACGCTACGTATTTACATCGATTCACCAAACGGTATCAATGTAGATGATTGCGCTGAAGTTAGCCACCAAGTAAGTGCCGTAATGGACGTTGAAGATCCAATTTCAGTGGCTTATAACCTTGAAGTGTCTTCACCAGGTTTAGAGAGACCACTGTTCAAAGCAGAGCATTACCAACAATTTATTGGTCACGAGGTAAGCATCGTTTTGAAAATGGCTGTCGGCAACCGTCGTAAATGGAAAGGTGATATCCAATCTATCGAAGGCGAGACAGTGAAAGTATTGGTTGAAGGACAAGAAGAAGAATTCGTCCTGAGCAATATTGCGAAAGCTAACCTGATCCCTAAATTTTAGTTCTCCTAGAGAGAAGAGCTTAAGAGGCTAGATTAATGAACAAAGAAATTTTGGCGGTAGTAGAAGCTGTTTCAAATGAGAAAGCAGTTCCTCGTGAGCGTATTTTTGAAGCGCTTGAAATCGCGCTTGCAACGGCAACAAAAAAGAAAAGCGAACTAGAAATTGAAGTTCGTGTTGAAATTGACCGTAAAACGGGTGATTTCGAAACTTTCCGTCGTTGGGAAGCTGTTGAGGAAGTTGAATTCCCAACAAAAGAAATCTCTATTGAAGCTGCAAAGTACGATGACCCAGAGATCGAACTTGGCGGTTTCATTGAAGATGATATCGAATCAGTAACGTTTGACCGTATTACGACTCAAACGGCTAAGCAAGTTATCGTACAGAAAGTACGTGAAGCTGAACGCGCTCAAATCGTTGAGCAGTTTATCGATAACGAAGGCGAGCTAGTAACTGGCGCAGTTAAGAAAGTTAACCGTGACACTATTATTCTAGACCTAGGTAACAACGCTGAAGCGGTAATCCTTCGTGATGACCAACTTCCTCGTGAAAACTTCCGTCCAGGTGACCGTGTTCGTGGTCTTCTTTACGCAGTTAAACCAGAAGCTCGTGGTTTCCAGCTTTTCGTTACTCGTTCGAAGCCAGAAATGCTAGCTGAACTATTCCGTGTTGAAGTGCCTGAGATTGGTGAAGAGCTAATTGAACTTAAAGGTGCTGCACGTGACGCTGGTTCTCGTGCTAAAATCGCTGTGAAAACAAACGACAAACGTATTGACCCAGTTGGTGCGTGTGTTGGTATGCGTGGCGCACGTGTACAAGCTGTTTCTAACGATCTTGGTGGTGAGCGTATTGATATCGTTCTTTGGGATGATAACCCGGCTCAATTCGTAATCAACGCAATGGCTCCTGCTGATGTTGCTTCAATCATCGTTGATGAAGACGCACACTCTATGGATATCGCTGTTGAAGCGGATAACCTAGCACAAGCGATTGGCCGTAGCGGTCAAAACGTACGTCTAGCGTCTCAACTTACTGGTTGGGAACTGAACGTAATGACTGTTGCTGATCTTGAGAAGAAGCACCAAGAAGAAGCAGTTGCTTCTATTGAAAACTTCATGAAGCACCTAGACATTGAAGAAGACTTTGCTCAAATGCTTGTTGAAGAAGGCTTCTCTACGCTTGAAGAAGTAGCATACGTTCCTGTGAACGAGCTTCTTGAAGTAGACGGTCTAGACGAAGGTATCGTTGAAGAACTACGTAACCGCGCAAAAGACGCACTGACTACTCTAGCGCTAGCGAAAGAAGAAACTTTCGACGGTGTTGAGCCTGCTGAAGACTTACTTGCACTTGAAGGTCTTGAGCGTGAAATGGCTTACAAGCTAGCAGCAAAAGGCGTTGCGACACTGGAAGACCTAGCTGACCAAGGCGTTGATGAACTAGAAGGCATCGAAGACCTAACTGCAGAGCGTGCAGGCGAGCTAATTATGGCTGCGCGTAACATCTGTTGGTTCGGCGACGAAGAATAATTCAGCAAGGAGAGAAAGCGGTATGACACAATTAACAGTTAAAGCACTGAGTGAAGAGATTGGTACGCCAGTTGACCGCTTAATTGAACAACTTGCTGATGCAGGCATGAAGAAAGCAGGGTCGGATCAAGTGACTGATTCAGAGAAGCAAACATTGCTAACGCACCTTAAAAAGGAGCACGGCGATACTTCAGGCGAAACAGAACCGACTCGTTTAACTCTTCAACGCAAGACCCGCAGCACGCTAAGTGTTGCCGCTGGAGGCGGTAAGAGTAAGGATGTTCAAGTAGAGGTACGTAAAAAGCGTACTTACGTGAAGCGCAGCACTATTGAAGATGAAGCGAAACGTGAAGCTGAGGAAGTAGCTAATCGTGAAGCGGAAGAGAAAGCACAACGCGATGCTGAAGAGCAAGCGAAACGTGATGCTGCAGAGAAAGCACAGCGCGAAGCTGAAGAAAAAGTAACACGTGAAGCGGATGCAAAACGTGAAGCTGAAGAGAAGGCTCAACGCGCACAAGCTGAAAAGGCTAAAAAAGACATGAATTCAAAAAATGCAGACGCTAACGCACAAGCGAAAAAAGAAGCGGATGAACTTAAAGCTCGTCAAGAGCTAGAAGCAACTCGTAAAGCAGAAGCTGAAGCAGCTAAGCTTGTTGAAGAAGCTCGTAAGTTAGCAGAAGAGAACCAAGAACGTTGGTCTGAAGAAGAGAAGAAGAAGAAAGAGCAAGAGAAATCTGCGGATTACCATGTGACGACTTCTACTTACGCTCGTGAAGCTGAAGATGCGGCAGATAAGAAAGATGAGAAAGCACCTCGTCGTCGCAAGAAGAAAGCAGCTCCTGCTAACCAACCTGCAAACAACCGTGGTGGTCGTAACCAGCGTGGTCGTGGCGGTAAAGGTAAGCTTGCTAAACCAACTTCAATGCAGCAAGGCTTCGATAAGTCAGCAACTGTTGCTAAATCTGACGTTGCTATCGGCGAAACTATCGTTGTTTCTGAACTGGCTAGCAAAATGTCAGTTAAAGCAACTGAAGTTATCAAAGTAATGATGAAGATGGGCGCTATGGCGACTATCAACCAAGTGATCGACCAAGAAACAGCACAACTTGTTGCTGAAGAAATGGGTCACAAGGTAATCCTACGTAAAGAAAACGAACTTGAAGAAGCAGTACTAGCTGACCGTGATAGCGATGCTATCGCTGAAGGTCGTGCTCCTGTTGTTACTATCATGGGTCACGTTGACCACGGTAAAACTTCAACACTTGATTACATTCGTAAAGCACACGTTGCTTCTGGCGAAGCTGGCGGTATCACGCAGCACATTGGTGCTTACCACGTAGATACTGACAACGGTATGATCACTTTCCTTGATACTCCTGGACACGCGGCGTTTACCGCTATGCGTGCTCGTGGTGCTCAAGCGACAGATATCGTTGTACTTGTAGTTGCAGCAGACGATGGCGTAATGCCACAAACAATCGAAGCAATCCAGCACGCGAAAGCGGCAGGCGTTCCTCTGATTGTTGCTGTGAACAAGATCGATAAAGAGGGTGCAAACCCAGACAACGTTAAGAATGAGCTAGCTCAATACGACGTTATCCCTGAAGAATGGGGCGGTGAGAACATCTTCGTTCACATCTCTGCAAAACAGGGTACAAACATCGATGGTCTTCTAGAAGCAATCCTTCTTCAGTCTGAAGTTCTTGAACTTACAGCGGTTAAAGAAGGCATGGCGTCTGGTGTTGTTGTTGAATCTCGTCTTGATAAAGGTCGTGGTCCAGTTGCAACAGTACTAGTACAGTCTGGTACTCTAAACAAAGGCGATATCGTTCTTTGTGGTCAAGAGTACGGCCGTGTTCGTGCAATGCGTGATGAAAACGGTAAAGACATCGAAACTGCAGGTCCATCTATTCCTGTAGAAATTCTAGGTCTTTCTGGTGTTCCTTCGTCAGGCGATGAAGCGACTGTTGTACGTGATGAGCGTAAAGCACGTGAAGTTGCGAACTACCGTCAAGGTAAATTCCGTGATGTTAAACTAGCTCGCCAACAAAAAGCGAAACTAGAGAACATGTTCGCGAACATGACGGCTGGCGAAGTTGCTGAGCTTAACGTGGTACTTAAAGCTGACGTTCAAGGTTCTGTAGAAGCGATTGCTGACTCTCTACTGAAACTGTCAACTGACGAAGTGAAAGTGAACATCGTAGGTTCTGGTGTTGGTGGTATTACTGAAACTGATGCAACGCTTGCTGCAGCTTCTAACGCTATCATCCTTGGTTTCAACGTTCGTGCTGACGCAACTGCGCGTAACACGGTTCAGAACGAAAACCTAGATCTACGTTACTACTCAATCATTTACCAACTGATTGACGAAGTTAAACAGGCGATGGGCGGTATGCTTGCTCCTGAATTCCGTCAAGAGATCATTGGTCTTGCACAAGTTCGTGACGTATTTAAGTCGCCTAAACTTGGTGCAATCGCTGGTTGTATCGTGACTGAAGGTACGATTAAGCGTAGCAACCCAATCCGCGTACTTCGTGAAAACGTTGTTATCTACGAAGGTGAACTAGAGTCACTTCGTCGCTTTAAAGATGACGTACAAGAAGTTAAGAACGGTTACGAGTGTGGTGTCGGCGTTAAGAACTACAACGACGTTCGCGTTGGTGACCAGATCGAAGTATTCGAAATCGTTGAGGTTAAACGTACTCTAGACTAATCAGTCTGTACGACTCGACATATTGACTAAGGTTACTAACATTACTAGTAAAGGTAATAAGTAATCGGTTGTTGAATACACCATGGGGGGCTGGTTATTACCAAGCCCCCCATCTTTCTAAGTGAGAAAAGAAAATGTCAAAAGAATTTAGCCGCACACAACGTGTGTCTCAGCAGCTTCAAAAAGAGCTTGCGCTTATCCTACAACGTGAAGTTCGTGACTCACGTATTGGTATGGTAACTATCTCAGACGTAGAAGTGTCTCGTGACCTTGCTTACGCAAAAGTGTTCGTGACTTTCCTATGTGTTGGTGAGCAAACACCGGAATCATGCCTTAAAGCTCTTAAAGAGCATGAAGTGCCAGTTCGTATGGCTCTTGGTAAGCGTATTCGCCACCGTCTAACGCCTGAAGTTCGTTTTACTTACGACAACACACTAGTAGAAGGCATGCGTATGTCTAACCTAGTAAGTGAAGTTCTGAACGACGACAAGCGTAAGCAAGAAGAAGCTGGCCGCACTGACGAAACTCAGTCTAAGGGCGAAGAGTAATGGCTCGCCGTCGTAAAGGTCGCCCTATCAACGGGGTAATTCTATTAGATAAGCCGACTGGTATTTCGTCTAATGATGCACTGCAAAAAGTAAAGCGTATTTACTTTGCAGAGAAGGCAGGGCACACCGGTGCTCTGGATCCTCTTGCGACTGGCATGCTGCCAATTTGTCTTGGTGAAGCGACGAAGTTCTCTCAGTTTCTTCTAGATTCTGATAAGCGCTACGTTGTTATCGCTAAGCTTGGTGAGCGTACCAATACCTCTGACTCTGATGGTGAAGTGGTAGAGACACGTGATGTTAACGTGACTCAAGAACAGCTTGAGCGTTGCATTGCGAGCTTCAAGGGTGAAACCGATCAGATACCATCAATGTTTTCGGCATTGAAGTATCAAGGTAAGCCTTTGTACGAATACGCACGTGCAGGTATTGAGGTTCCTCGCGAGTCTCGTAAGATCACTGTGTACTCTATTGAACTGCTTCGCTTTGAAGGTGATGAAGTTGAAATGGAAGTGCATTGTTCGAAAGGCACATACATCCGCACAATTACCGACGATCTTGGTGAGATGCTAGGTTGTGGTGCTCACGTGACCATGCTTCGTCGTACAGGTGTCGCGAAGTACCCATACGAGCGTATGGTGACTTTGGAGCAGTTAAACGAGATCTTAGAGCAAGCACAGGCGCAAGAAATTGCACCGAAAGAGCTGCTTGATCCACTGCTGATGCCAATGGACACTGCCGTTGAAGACTTACCAGAAGTAAACCTGAACGCGGAACTGACTGACCTAGTTCAGCACGGTATGCCAGTTCAGGTTGCTGGTGCGCCAACTGAAGGCACGGTTCGTATGACAAGTGGCGAAGAGAAGCTGTTTGTCGGCGTAGCTCAGATTGCTGAAGATGGCCGAGTTGCACCGAAGCGTTTGGTTGTTTTCAGAGATGAAGAGCCACAAGCGTAGCGCTTACATCGGATCTTAGCGCTGAGTCGTGAAAAGCGAGCAAATAAGATAGAAAGCGAACGCCTAATTTAGGTGGTTCGCTTTTTTCGTTTTTAATGGGTTCGATTGTTATTGCACCAACTGACAAACTTCCCTATAATCCTCGGCTCGCGTAGCGGCTGAATCAGAGATTGGCTGCTACAAATATAAACTTACTCTTATCAGGAGAGAATTATGTCTCTGAATGCAGAAACTAAAGCAGCAATCGTTGCAGAATACGCACAATCTGAAGGCGACACAGGTTCACCAGAAGTACAAGTAGCACTACTTACTGCTTCTATCAACCACCTACAAGGTCACTTCAAAGCGCACAAACACGATCACCACAGCCGTCGTGGTCTACTACGTATGGTTTCTAGCCGTCGTAAGCTTCTTGATTACTTGAAAGGCAAAAACCTTGCTCGTTACCAAGACCTAATCAAGCGTCTAGGCCTACGTCGCTAATAGCGATGTCTGCAAAGACAGTTTGAAGAAAAGGAGCATTTATGCTCCTTTTTTTGTGCCTGTAAGAAAATGCTAGGCTGGATGCTCAGAATATCATCTGGCTTTTTCTGATAGGAAATATATCTCCTAATAAAAATAGTTTATACTACGCCCGCCTATAGCGTTTTCAGCGTTTGGCAATCAACCTCTCAAGAGATTACAGTCACAGATGTCGGCCAATAGGTCGCGACTATTCAAAGGCGGATTTGGTCTTAATTCGGCGTATGAACACATACAAAGAGTCACCATCCTAAGTCCCTTTTCACTAGTCGCGATTGGTAATGTCTTGAGTCATTATTCACTTAATCTAAAGTCTGACTTTAGAGCTAAGGATATACAATGTTTGAAAAACCAGTTGTAAAATCGTTCCAGTACGGTAACCACACCGTTACTCTAGAAACGGGCGTAATTGCACGTCAAGCTACTGCTGCTGTAATGGCGACTATGGACGATACATCAGTATTCGTTTCTGTTGTTGCTAAGAAGGAAGCAGTTGCAGGTCAAGACTTCTTCCCACTAACAGTAAACTACCAAGAGCGTACATACGCTGCGGGTAAAATCCCTGGTGGTTTCTTCAAGCGTGAAGGTCGTCCATCTGAAGGCGAAACACTAACAGCTCGTCTGATTGACCGTCCAATTCGTCCACTTTTCCCAAGTGCGTTTAAAAACGAAGTTCAAGTTATCGCGACGGTTGTTTCTATCAACCCTGACGTAAACCCAGACATGATCACTATGATCGCAACATCTGCTGCGCTTGCTATCTCTGGTGCTCCATTCAATGGTCCTATCGGTGCTGCACGTGTTGGTCACATCGACGGCGAACTTGTTCTTAACCCATCAAATACTGAGCTTGAAAACTCTAAACTAGACCTAGTTGTGTCTGGTACAGAAGGCGCAGTACTTATGGTTGAATCTGAAGCAGATAACCTATCTGAAGAAGAAATGCTTTCAGCTGTTGTTTACGGTCACGACCAACAACAAGTTGTAATCAAAGCAATCAACGAGTTTGCTGCTGAAGTTGCAACTCCATCTTGGAACTGGGAAGCACCAGCAGTTAACACTGAGCTTAAAGCTCAAGTTGCTGAACTTGCTGAAACTCGTCTATCTGACGCGTACCAGATCACTGAGAAAATGGCTCGTTACGAGCAAGTTGGCGTAATCAAGAACGACGTTGTTGAAGCTCTAATTGCACAAGACGAAAACCTAGATGAGCGCGAAATCCGCGGCATGCTTGGTTCTCTAGAGAAAAACGTAGTACGTAGCCGCATCATCGCTGGCAACCCACGTATCGATGGCCGTGAAAAAGACATGGTTCGTGCGCTAGACGTACGTACTGGTGTTCTTCCACGTACACACGGTTCTTCTCTATTCACTCGTGGTGAAACTCAAGCACTTGTTACTGCAACGCTTGGCACACAACGTGATGCTCAAATCATTGACAGCCTAATGGGTGAGAAGAAAGACAACTTCCTTCTACACTACAACTTCCCTCCATACTGTGTAGGTGAAACTGGTTTCGTTGGTTCTCCTAAGCGTCGTGAAATTGGTCACGGTAAGCTTGCTAAACGTGGTATCCAAGCAGTAATGCCTTCTGTTGAAGAATTCCCATACACAGTTCGTGTTGTATCGGAAATCACAGAATCTAACGGTTCTTCTTCAATGGCTTCTGTATGTGGTACATCTCTAGCTCTTATGGATGCTGGTGTTCCAATCAAAGCTTCTGTTGCGGGTATCGCAATGGGTCTTGTTAAAGAAGGCGACGATTTCGTTGTTCTTTCTGACATCCTTGGCGACGAAGATCACCTAGGTGACATGGACTTTAAAGTAGCAGGTACTAACGCTGGTATCACTGCACTTCAAATGGACATCAAGATCGAAGGTATCACTAAAGAGATCATGCAAATTGCACTTAACCAAGCGCAAGGTGCACGTAAGCACATCCTTTCTGTAATGGATGAAGCTATCTCTGGTGCTCGTGAAGATATCTCTGAATTCGCTCCACGTATCCACACAATGAAAATCAGCTCTGATAAGATCAAAGATGTTATCGGTAAAGGCGGCGCAGTTATCCGTGCTCTTTGTGAAGAAACGGGTACTACAATCGAAATCGAAGACGATGGCACAATCAAGATTGCTGCTACTGAAGGCGCAGCTGCTAAAGAAGCTATCCGTCGTATCGAAGAGATCACAGCTGAAGTTGAAGTTGGCCGCATTTACCAAGGTAAAGTTGCTCGTCTAGCTGACTTCGGTGCATTCGTTACTATCCTTCCAGGTAAAGATGGTCTAGTACACATCTCTCAAATCGCTGACAAGCGCGTTGAGAAAGTGTCTGACTACCTAACTGAAGGTCAAGAAGTTCCTGTTAAGGTTCTTGAAATTGACCGTCAAGGCCGTGTACGTCTAAGCATGAAAGAAGCAGTTGAAACGCCAGCTGAAGGCGAAGCACCTGCTGCTGAGTAATTCTCAGTGTGTCGATGGTGATATCGCTTTTTAGTGATTTCTAACCTATCGTCAACAAAGCATGTTATAAAGGGGAGCATATCGCTCCCCTTTTTTATTGCGGTCATAACAGGAGTAATTATTTGTGAAATGGTTTCAAACCGCGAGTATGTGTTTACTGCTTGTACTAACAGGTTGTGCGACAACATCAGATAACACCTCAAGTTGGGTTTATCCACCGATGGCTGTGCCACTGCAACCAAGCGTTCAGCAAGAAGTTCAAATTGCACGTCTTAGTCAGTTATTACAGCGCCCAGATTTGAACGATGAAGTTCGAGCTAAGATGCTGTTTGAACGTGGTAACTACTACGACAGTGTTGGCCTGCGTGATCTCGCGCGTCTCGACTTCAACCAATCTCTTTCATTGAACCCTGCTCAACCTGATATCTTCAATCTTTTGGGTGTTTACTTTACGCAGGTAGGGGAGTTTGATGCGGCTTATGAATCTTTTGATTCTACGTTAGAGCTTGATCCTGCAAACTCTTACGCAGAAAGGAACCGCTCTATCGCGCTTTACTATGGCGAGCGTTACGACTTAGCCAATGAAGAGATGATGAAGCACTATGCCGACGATCCTAGCGATCCGTTTCGCGCTCTGTGGTTGTACATCATTCAGCATGAGCTGACGCCAGAGCAGGCTAAGCTTGATTTGCAAAAACGTTACGAGAGCCGTGATGAGCAGTGGGGTTGGGTATTAGTCGCGATTATGCTTGATGACATTACTGAAGAGCAGGCTTTCAAGGCGATCTTAACCGGTACTCGTGACAACACGTTACTTGCGCAGCGTCTAACAGAGACGTACTTCTACCTTGCTAAGCGTTACCATATGAATGGTGATTACGCGAATGCTATCTCTTTGTACAAGTTAGCGGTTTCTTTTAACGTGTATGAATACGTAGAACATCGTTACTCTTTCTTAGAGTTAAGCCGTATCTTCACCACACTTAAAGCTGAGCACTTAGCGCAAGTTAAGCTGGCTGAGGCCGAAGAAGAAGCCAACGCTAAGTAAGCAACACATTTTGATTCCGAAAAGCCGCTGTCTGTCAGCGGTTTTTTTATGCTCCTTTTTTATGATCTTCATCTCGTTTTGATTGCTTTTTATTTAAATAACACTAAAATAGTTAGCCTTGCTAACTAAATGCTATTCTTTGATTAGGTGAGTATGCTGAACCAGAATTTAGAAAAGATTGAGCGCTTCGCCTCTAAGATATGGCGCACTCAGGTAAATGAAGATCCTATTTGCCAATTGAGCTTCAATGAATATGACTATTTGAAGGTCATTCAAGCCTCTCCTGAACCGATCCGATTGACAGATCTGGCGATTGAAATGCAAGTAACCAAGCCTTCAGCAACTACTATGGTTCAAAGGTTAGAGAGAAAAGGTCTCGTTGAGCGTAAAGCTTCGCTCGAAGATGCGAGGTCTAAGTTGGTCGTACTGACCAGCAAAGCGGAAGTCGGCTTGGAAGAAGAAAGTAAGATCTATCAGGTCATGGCACAGATACTGGAAAGCCGTTTGTCTGAGCAAGAATCTCAGCAGTTAAACCTATTATTAAATAAAGCTTTAAAGTAAATAATTTAGATATTTAGTTAGCCTTGTTAACTAATTTTTCGAGTCATATCTTGTTGATATGCGACTCACAAATGAAAGTAGAGTAAGAAATGAGTAACTCAATTAGTCGTCAATTTTGGCGATACACAATCCCTACCGTGGCGGCCATGTTGGTTAATGGCCTGTACCAAGTGGTGGATGGCATCTTCATTGGCCGCTATGTGGGGGCTGATGGACTTGCAGGTATCAATGTTGCGTGGCCTGTGATTGGTTCGATTCTTGGTATTGGTATGTTGGTGGGTGTGGGCACAGGTGCGCTTGTCTCGATTCGCCAAGGTGAAAAAGATACTCAAGGCGCTAAGCAGATCTTAGCAACGGGCTTAACCTTGTTGTTAGCGATAACGCCTATTGTCTCTGCATTGCTGTTCTTGTTTGCTGATAACTTCTTGCTTTGGCAGGGCGCTGAAGGGCGAGTGTATGAACTTGGTCTGCAGTACTTACACATTCTGATTGGTGCTAGTGTCTTCACGCTAGGTTCGATCGCGATGCCGTTTCTACTGCGTAACGATGACAGTCCGAACTTAGCGACGATACTGATGATCGTTGGTGCGGTGATTAATATCGTGCTCGATTACCTGTTTATCGCTCTCTATGGCTGGGAGTTGATGGGTGCAGCATTAGCAACAGCGATTGCCCAGTTTGTAGTAACGGCTCTCGGCTTGGCTTACTTCTTCTCGCGTCGAGCAAACCTACGTTTACGTTGGAATGAGTTGAGATTGAAGCTGGATGTGATTCCACAAATCTTCGCCATTGGTACATCAAGCTTCTTTATGTACGCTTATGGTTCGATGATGGTGGCGTTGCACAATGCGTTGTTCTCTCAATATGGCGACCAGTTGATGATCGGTGCTTACGCGATTTTGGGCTACATCGTGACGGTTTATTATCTCACGGCTGAAGGTATCGCCAACGGCATGCAACCATTGGTGAGCTACAACCATGGTGCGCGTAACCAAGCAAACATCCGCAAGCTACTTAAGATTGCGATGATGAGTTCGGTATTGATTGGTGTGGCGTTCGTGCTGCTTCTCAATGCGTTCCCACGTGAGTTTGTATCAGTATTTAACTCAGACGAACCTCAGTTGGTTGAGTACACCGTGTTGGGTATTCGCCTTCACATGTTTGCACTGGCGCTGGATGGCTTCTTGGTAGTCGCAGCTGCTTACTATCAAGCGGTGAACAAGGGCAGCAAGGCGATGTTTGTGACTATAGGTAATATGCTTATCCAACTACCGTTCTTGTACATTATGCCTAAGTTGTATGGTGTGCCGGGGATCTGGATTGCGTACCCACTGTCTAACATCGCGCTAAGTGTGGTGGTGATGGTGATGCTCTACAAAGATATAAAGAAGCTCGATACCTCACCGATGGAAACCGCGGCGGCATAGGTCGCGTTTCTTAAGTCGAATAAAATAGGTCTAGCGAATGCTAGACCTTTTTTGTATTTGTTACTGGTTAGTCCAATGCGAGGAACTAGATGTTCTTAACGTCTAAACCTGCAAGCTGATGCCAATACCCATTACATTGGCGGCTTTCAATTTTCATCGGTTTTTGACCTTGCTCGTTTGCTCTGAAGTTGTTGATTTCAGAGAAGGTATCGATACCGAGAGGGCTTAAACGAACCACATCAACCAGATCGTGCATGTTCGGTAAATCATTGACTAGGTTGTAGCAGTAGCCTGATTGCGTCTGAATACCGTTAAGGTTGAAGACTGATTGGCCTTCTTGGCTTTCTACTTGTAGCCCTGTTGGGTACTTGATACAGCAGGTTTCGCAATCGTCTTTAGCTTTGTTTTCAGCGCGAGCGGTAAAGCAGCGTGCTGAGTAAGCAAGCGGCAGGTAGCCGTGGCTAAACACTTCAACTTCGAACTTGTTACGAATATTTAGCTCTTCGCACTGGGTCATTACGTTGCTTAGCCATTCGCGAGAAAGCTCAACCGGCATACACCAACGCGTCATGCCTTGTTTCAAGAATAGGTTCAGGGTGCGTGCGTTGTAGGTGTTTACTGCCGGGCCAACCACGAAAGGTACTTTGCTTTCGCTGGCCAGTTGAATTGCAGACACATCATTGGCTTCGATCGCAAAGTCACCGTTATCGATGTACTTCTTCATGATGTTGACTTCGCTTGGTGCTTCTAGCAATGCCATGGTGGAAAGTACGACTTGCTTACCTGAAGCAGACAGCTCTTTAGCAATGTCCATCCAGTGTTTCGCTTTCATCTCACGACGCTTTGAACACACCGCTTCACCTAGGTAGATGATATCGGCAGAGCTTGATTTCGCTTGCTCATAGAAGCTTTCAACGTCTTGTTTTGGCCAAAAATAAAGTAGAGGGCCTAATGCGTATTTCATTGAGTTCTCCATTTGGCTCTATTGCCATTTACGGTGATAAGCGCCAAGCGTGGTTTGTGTACCTTCCGATACATTCGCCAGTGTCGCATTCCAAGCTTGTTCCACTTGGTATTGTTCTGGGTTCGCTAAGTAGCGATCGATAGCTGCGCGCCACGTGCGAGTGACTTGTTCAACATAAGCCGGGCTGCGTTGGCGACCTTCAATCTTCACTGAGGCAACGTTTGCCGCGAAAAGCTCAGGCAACATGGATAGCGTGTTGAGGCTGGTTGGCTCTTCAAGTGCGTGATAGCGCTTACGTTCACCATCGATCTCGGCTTCAAAGCGGCCTTTACACAGCGTTGGGTAACCTGCGTTCTCACCTGCTTCATACTTATCGATAAGGATTTCGTTCAAGCGAGACTCGAGGCCAGTTTCTGTTTCTTGCCAGCGAACGTATTTTGCGGGAGAACAAGCACCAACGGTATTTGGTGATTCGCCTGTCATGTATGAAGAGAGGTAGCAACGGCCTTCTGCCATGATGCACAAGCTACCAAAAGCGAATACTTCAAGGTCAACGTCAGAAGTGATATTACGAGAAAGCTGTTTGACCTGATGAATCGACAACACACGCGGTAGTACGACACGCTTAACGTTGAAGTTTTTATGGTAGAAGTCGATAGCCGCCGCATTGGTCGCAGATGCTTGCACTGATAGGTGCAGTTCTAGATCTGGATACTTATTTGCTGCGTACTCAAGCACCGCGATGTCTGCGATGATCAGCGCATCAACACCCAGAGCAGCGGCGTTGTCTACGGCATTAGTCCAACGGTCGAAGCCATTTGGGTGAGCAAACGTATTTAGGGCAACATGAATTTTCTTGTTGTGGTCATGCACATACTGCACAGCACGATCGAGCTTTTTACCCGCAAAGTTTAGGCCTGCAAAGTGTCGGGCATTGGTATCGTCTTTGAATCCGATATAGACAGCATCCGCACCACAATCAATAGCGGTTTTCAAAGCAGGTAAGTTACCCGCTGGGCATAAGAGTTCCATTTGCTCACTACCAGTAGAATTAAGTTGAAGCGAGCATTTTATGAAGAATTGTGAATGACGGAATTGATGTAAGGCAGGTTTAGATGGATAAATCTGCTTTTACTCCGTTTGAGGTACTGACGAGTGACCGTTTTACATGTTGGCTTGGTTTAAATATGAGGTACTTGATTAGTTCTTATGACGGCGGTTTTGGGCAAACAACTCTTCGACATCTTGTTTTGGTTGCGGACGGTGGAAGTGGAAGCCTTGAATCGAACTACAGTTGAGGTTCGATAGCAGAGTTGCTTGCTCACTGGTTTCGACACCTTCAGCAACCACGGTCAAATCGAGAGATTTACCTAGGTTGATGATGTTTTCAATTACGGTGATTTGCTTTGGTAGGGTATCGATATCAGAGATGAAAGCACGGTCTATCTTAAGCTCATCAATTGGGAAGCGAGCAAGGTAAGACAGTGAAGAGTAACCTGTACCAAAATCATCAATGGAGAGAGCAAAGCCAAGTTTCTTGATGGCGTTAAGCATTTGGAGTGTGTGTTCACTATCACTCATCACCGCACTTTCCGTTAGCTCGAACGTAATCGCACTTGGATCAAGCTCGGTCGAACGCAGTAGCTTTTCCATGTAATCAATCAGTTTCGGGTTACCAAACTGTTCTGGTGAAAGGTTGATAGCCACTCGACCTGGAAGGATACCTTGCATCTTCCAGCGCTTAACCGTAGCAAATACTTCACGCATTACCACTCGGCCAAGTTGTTCAATAAGCCCTGCTCGTTCCGCCACAGGAATGAACGCGGCCGGACTGATATAACCTTCGACAGGATGCTTCCAACGTACCAGAGCTTCAGCGCCGTTGATGGTGAAATCACGGGCATTCACTTTCGGTTGATACCAAACCTCAAGTCCATTTTGTTGCAGTGCTTTTTGGAGCTCTATCTCAAGCCACAGTCGCATACGCGCTTCTTTATTCATCTGTTCGTTGAACTTGATCAGACGATTACGACCACGATCTTTCGCTTCATACATTGCTGTGTCTGCATTTTGCAGCAAGATACGAGCATCAGTACCATCTTGAGGAAAGCTCACACTACCAATAGAGCAGGCTAAGCGCTTGCTAAAGTGGTGAAGATCGAAGGGTTGATTGATCAGGGAAATGATCTTTTCAGCGAGCATTTCAGGTGTTCGCTGATGTTCAGGTTCTGGAAGGATAATACCAAACTCATCCCCGCCTAAATGTCCAATCACGGCCTTACGAGGCAGTAAGCGTTTAAGACGCGAAGCGACCTCTTTAATCACCTTGTCACCGATGTGATGACCAAGTGAGTCATTGATATTTTTAAAGTTATCAATGTCTAAGTAGAGCATCACCACCGGCGTATCGTTGTGAATGAACTGCTCAAGACGCTTAGTAAACCCAACTCGATTGTAGAGTTTGGTCAGTGCATCTATGTAGGCATCTTCACTGTTTGCTGGTGTGTATTGTTTTGCGGTTTCTTGTGCGTCTTGAATAAGCACCAGCTGAGTGTTGCTTCCAAGAACGGTGGTGGAGTCGATGTTGAGCTGGACCTTACGTTCAAAGCCGCATCGCGCACCCGTTAAGCAAACCAAACCAGACTCAGAAATAATAGAGCTGAGGTTATTATTGAAGACTGTTTTGGTTTGTTCATCGATAAATAGGCGTCCCAGCTGTTCGCCAATTAACTCTGTGGTTGAGTTAAAGCCAAGCAGGCGCGCTGCCGCTGGGTTGGATGACAAGATATAGTCACTCTCAACGAGCAGTAATCCGTCTGGGAGTAGTTGAGATAGCTTGTGGAATTTGGCTTCGGATTCTTCTAAAGAACGGACAAGTACTTGGTTTTCTGAGGTGTCGAAGGCGTGAAAGACGATGTAGTCGGTTTTGTTGCCATTGGTAAGCGGAGATAGGCTGAAATGAAGGCTGGTATCGAGGTCTGTTTCGTTGAGGGTGACTTCGGCCTCAATCGTTTCGCCACTGAATGCACGCTCATAGTAAGGCTTGAGATGTTGGTAGAACTGTTCGCCCAATGTTTGGCGATCATTCATGCCTGCAAGCTCTGTTTGACTCAAACCAGCAATATCGCAGTAACGCTCATTCACCATAAAATAGTTATGTTGAGCATCAAGTACTGCAAAAAAGAACGGACTATTTGCAGTTAGCTGGGTAAACCAATGTTGTAGTTGTTGGGGAGGCATCAAAGTACTACCAATTCTCCAAGAGCTTGAATATTCACTATCGATAAATATTTATTACTTTTTGTGTGGCTATCGATATTTACCTGTGAGTGCAGCGATCCGCTGTAATTCTCATTACCTGAGTTACTATAACTGTGATTTTCAGGATATTAAAGGTCGAGTATCAAACAGAAGTTAATTTGATACATAACAGTAACTGAGATCTCAACATCATCTATGATGCATTCCATATTATTGACAAAGTTACGGATAAGTCACGTGATAAACAAGATTCGCACTCAACTAGTTCAAAATGCCGCATCAATTTTGCGATCTCCAGTCCAGTTATTGCCTAAAACAGTACAAAAAAGAGCCTTATTGGAGGCGCTTAAGAATGTCTTTAAGGAAGCTTTAGAGGACGGTGACTTTGAGTTTTTAGAAGACAAATGGTTGAAAGTCTCAATAAAAGACATGGGGTTAAGTTGGTGTATTAGCTACAAAAATGATCAACTGGTTGTAGCTGATAAAGAGGTGGTTGAAGATGTAAGCTTTAGCGGCAATCTTAACGATCTTGTGTTGATTGCGGGGCGTAAAGAAGACCCAGATACGCTTTTCTTCCAACGTAGACTGTCTATTGAAGGCGATACCGAGCTCGGTTTAGAAGTTAAAAACTTGATGGATAGCGTAGATTTGGACTTATTGCCGACTCCTATGAAAACTTTGTTAAATCAATTAGCTGATTTTGTGCAGAAGGGAGTACAATCCCCAGATACACAAAGTGAGGTAATGAATGCTTATTCGAACTGAAGCACCGGCAGATATACTTGTCATTGATCGTTTATTGAAATCTGTTTTTGAAACAGATGCAGAAGCTAACTTGGTTATGAGCTTGCGTGAGAATAGCCATTTAACGCTATCGCTGGTGGCTTGTTCTGATGAAGGCGAGGTGGTTGGTCACCTGATGTTTAGCCCTATCACTCTTGATGGCGACGATCATAACTGGCAAGGGCTTGCGCCTCTCGCTGTGAAAGAAGAGTTCCGCAACCAAGGCATTGCCAAATCTCTAGTTGAAGATGCGTTTTCCACTTTGGTTGATTTTGGTTACCCAGCTTGCGTTGTGTTGGGTGACCCTGCTTATTACAGCCGCTTTGGTTTCAAGGCTGCGAGCGAGTTTGGCCTGAGTTGTGTTTGGGATGTGCCTGAAGGTGCTTTCCAAGCGATTGAATTGGTAAACGGTGCGTTTGCTGGACATGCTGGTGAGATTGCTTACAGCCCCGAGTTCAACGACTTATAAGCTGATTTATCACGCAACAAGATACAAACTGATTTAGTCTAAATAAAGGAGCTTGATGCTCCTTTATTTTTTGTTAGTATCAGCCCTGCTCTAATAAGCGCTCTTTCAATAGAGGCAGCTTTCACAAAACTAGTTCTAACAAACTTCTGGTTTCAATAAACTTTGGCTCCAATAAACTTAAGGTTACTACCGCTAGATATGTCACAAACACACGCGCAATACCTACATGAGATGGGCATTAGCCAATGGGAACTAAGTCACCCAGAGCGTTTAGCAGGTTATGAATCTGAATTGACTCCGCTCTCGAGCGATTGCAAGTTACTGTTGGTTTCGCCTGAAAAACCTCAGGAAGATCTCGCCGTGATGTTTGAGCGAGTACTCAAAAGTATCAAGCTCGACTTATCTCAGGCTTTACACCTTCAACCGCAACACTTGTCTACTGTGGATTTAGGTTCGGTTGAGTGGATATGGTTTGCTGGTTGTGAGTCGGCTCAAGAGCTGAAGGCTAAAACACTTCAATCGCCATTACTGTCTGACATTAACGGTAACAACCAACACCGCCGCGACTTATGGCAACAAATTTGTGCTTATGACTAATCAATTTTTACCGACTTCACAACAACACCTAGACGCCATTTGGAAGATCGAGCAGGCCGCGCATTCTCACCCTTGGTCTGAAAATATGATCCGAGATCTTGATAGCCGAGGCGCTTGTCATCATGTCCTTGAAGTTGATGGACAAGTGGTGGGCTATTTCTTCGCGCAAAACATCGTTGGCGAAGTCACATTGCTTAATATCGCGGTAGACCCAAGCCAGCAAGGCAAAGGGTATGGAAAAGCGTTAACGGAACATTTCCTTGATATGTGTGAGCAAGCTGACGCGGAAAGTGCTTGGCTAGAAGTTCGCGAAAGTAATGTGAACGCGTTTAATCTTTACGAAAAGGCAGGCTTCAACGAAGTTGATCGCCGTCGTAATTACTATCCAACTAAACAAGGCAACGAAGATGCCATCATTATGAGCTATCTTTTTATGTCTTTTAGCTAGTCATGTTACGTCTTTTCGCTAACTAGATAGCTAATCACAAAATTAGCCAAAAAATAGGGTGTAAACTGACCCTTTAGAAAGTGATACGCTTTCTGTATAATCCGCACACAGAATTCAAGGGCAAGTATTATCTACTTGCCCTTTTTACGCTTTAGATCAGCAAAGGGCGACTATGTCTTTCCAACAAGAAGTGAGCAAACGTAGAACGTTTGCGATTATCTCTCACCCGGATGCGGGTAAAACCACGATTACTGAAAAAGTTCTTTTATTCGGAAACGCGATTCAAAAAGCGGGTACCGTAAAAGGCCGTGGCTCTAACCAGCACGCTAAATCTGACTGGATGGAGATGGAAAAAGAACGTGGTATCTCGGTAACTACGTCGGTAATGCAATTCCCATACAATGATTGCCTAGTAAACCTACTCGATACTCCAGGACACGAAGATTTCTCGGAAGATACGTACCGTACGCTAACAGCGGTTGATTCTTGTTTGATGGTTATCGATGCTGCTAAAGGTGTCGAAGACCGTACTCGTAAGCTGATGGAAGTAACACGTCTTCGTGATACTCCAATCGTAACGTTTATGAACAAACTTGACCGTGATGTTCGTGACCCGATGGAAGTGCTTGATGAAGTGGAAAGCGAGCTAGGTATGGCTTGTGCTCCAATCTCATGGCCAATTGGTTGCGGTAAAGAGTTTAAAGGTGTTTACCACATTCACCGTGATGAAACGATCTTGTATGAATCTGGCCACGGCCACGAGATCCAAGAAGTTCGTATCATCAAAGGTCTAGATAACCCTGAGCTAGATGAAGCAGTAGGTGCTGATCTTGCGGAAAGCGTACGTGAAGAGCTAGAGCTTGTTATCGGTGCTTGTCCTGAGTTTGATCATGAACTGTTCCTAGCGGGTGAACTAACGCCGGTTTACTTCGGTACTGCATTGGGTAACTTTGGTGTTGACCACATGCTTGATGGTCTAACGAAATGGGCTCCAGCACCTCAAACGCGTCAAGCGAACGAGCGTGATGTTGAAGCGACAGAAGAGAAGTTCTCTGGTTTCGTATTTAAGATCCAAGCAAACATGGACCCTAAACACCGTGACCGTATCGCATTCATGCGTATCGTTTCGGGTACTTACAACCAAGGTATGAAGATGAACCATGTTCGTACAGGCAAGAGTGTAAGTATCTCTGATGCGGTAACCTTTATGGCGGGTGACCGTGCACGTGCTGAAAAAGCATACGCGGGTGATATTATCGGTCTACATAACCACGGTACTATCCAGATTGGTGATACCTTTACTCAAGGTGAGAGCCTTAAGTTCGCTGGTATTCCTAACTTCGCACCTGAGCTATTCCGTCGTATCCGTCTACGCGATCCACTGAAGCAGAAGCAACTTCTAAAAGGATTAGTTCAGCTTTCAGAAGAGGGCGCAGTACAAGTATTCCGTCCTATGCAGAACAACGACCTGATCGTTGGTGCGGTTGGTGTCCTTCAGTTCGACGTGGTTGTAGCGCGCTTGAAAGCGGAATACAACGTAGAAGCTATCTACGAAGGTGTTAACGTTGCAACAGCTCGTTGGGTTGAATGTGATGACGCTAAGAAACTTGAAGAATTCAAACGTAAGAACCAATCTAACCTAGCGCTAGATGGCGGTGACAACCTGTCTTACATCGCACCAACTATGGTGAACTTGAACCTAGCTTCTGAACGTTTCCCTGAAGTTCAATTCCGAGCGACGCGCGAGCACTAATTTCTCCGCGATCTATTAGAGTTAAACAAAAACGTCTATTGTTCTGCAATAGGCGTTTTTTAATGCGTTTTATTTGAGGTTTAAAGGCTGAGGTTAGAGGCAGTTATGTTGGGTTGGATAAAAACTTGGGTTAAAAGATATGATAAGTGGTGTGAAGAGCTTGGCTTAACGCCTGAGAACAAGCGCAGTTGTGTTGCTTATCGTCGTGATCCTCAAGGGAAACAAATGGAGAGTAGGGAAAATGACACAGCAAATAAGTGACTTTCCGCTGTTTGATACTCATTGCCACGCGGATTTTGAGGCGTTTGAGCAAGGTTTTACACCTGATCAAACTATTGATGGCTATCTTAAAGAAGCGAAACAAGCGCAAGTCGAGAAGTTAATCATCCCTTCTATCGGCCAACGTAACTGGAGGAAGCTCGATGAAATCGCTCAATCTCACCCCAATATTTACTATGCATTAGGCTTCCATCCTTACTTTTTAGAACCGGCCAATGACGAACAATTTTCGGAACTTCGCCAATTACTCGCTTCAAAAAACAGCCAATGTGTCGCGATAGGTGAGTGCGGGCTCGACTTTTTTGTGGACGTTGAACGAGAGAAACAAGAGCGCTTTTTCATCCAACAAATGGAGCTTGCGAAGGAGTTTGACCTGCCTTTAATCATCCATGAGAGGAAGTCTTACAACCGACTTATCGAGCTAATAAAGCAGCATAAGTTCACCTTAGGTGGTGTGATTCACGGTTTTTCTGGGAGTGAACAGCAAGCTTTGGCGTGGATCAAGCTCGGTTTCTATATTGGCGTCGGTGGAACGATAACTTACCCAAGAGCGCAAAAAACACGCACAACCATCGCAAAATTGCCCCTTGAATGTCTGGTATTGGAAACGGATGCTCCGGACATGCCCATGTATGGAAACCAAGGAAATGTTAATCATTCCAAATATTTAGTTACGATCTTAAATGAACTTTTTTTGCTTAGAAAAGAGCCAAAGCAATCGATTGCAGCGCAAATTTGGCAAAATAGCCATCGCGCATTCGGTATATGTGAATAAAATCGAAGGTTTTTGTTTATCGTTTGCGTAAATTGCACTGAGCTTGTGATTTGGGTCACATTTGCGTGTGAATGGTACATGAATCTTCTACGAAAGTGTGAGGACGGCATTACTTTATTAGTGGTCGCATGAGTATAATTGCCTCCGCTTTATAGCCCCATTTTGTAACACGCCAATAAATAACTAATAAGGAAGTCATAAACTATGAGCCTGTTTATGAGCCTAGTCGGAATGGTTGCACTGATCGCAATCGCAGTACTACTATCTGACAACCGCAAAGCTATTAATCTAAGAACAGTGGGTGGCGCTTTCGCTATCCAATTCGCACTTGGTGCATTCGTACTTTACATCCCTTGGGGTCGTGATCTACTTGCAGGTTTCTCTGCTGGTGTAGCAAACGTGATCGACTACGGTAAAGACGGTACTGGTTTCCTATTCGGCAGCCTAGTTAACTTCTCAGTTGACGGTATCGGTTTCATCTTTGCTTTCCAAGTACTACCAACTCTGATTTTCTTCTCTGCACTTATCTCTGTACTTTACTACATTGGTGTTATGCAAATTGTAATCAAAGTTCTTGGTGGTGGTCTTCAGAAAGCTCTAGGTACTTCTCGCGCCGAGTCTATGTCTGCAGCAGCAAACATCTTCGTTGGTCAAACTGAAGCACCTCTAGTTGTTCGTCCATTTGTTCCTAAAATGACTAACTCTGAACTATTCGCAGTAATGTGTGGTGGTTTGGCTTCTGTAGCTGGTGGTGTACTAGCGGGTTACGCATCTATGGGTGTACCTCTAGAGTACCTTGTAGCAGCATCATTCATGGCAGCACCAGGTGGTCTACTATTCGCTAAAATCATCAAGCCTGAAACAGATACGCCAGACGACAACATCGCTGACGAAATGGACGGTGGCGATGACAAACCAGCTAACGTTATCGACGCAGCAGCAGGTGGCGCATCAGTTGGTCTACAACTAGCACTTAACGTTGGTGCAATGCTACTAGCATTCATCGGTCTAATTGCTCTAATCAACGGTATCCTAGGTGGCATCGGTGGTTGGTTCGGTATGGAAAACCTAACTCTAGAACTTCTTCTAGGTTGGATCTTCGCACCGCTAGCATTCATCATTGGTGTTCCATGGGAAGAAGCAACTATCGCTGGTTCTTTCATTGGTCAGAAGACAGTTGTTAACGAATTCGTTGCATACCTAAACTTCGTACCATACGTTGGTGAAAACGCTCAAGTTGTTGCAGCAACTGGTCAAGTCATGTCTGAGAAGACTCAAGCTATCATCGCATTCGCACTATGTGGTTTCGCAAACCTTTCTTCAATTGCGATTCTTCTAGGTGGTCTAGGTGGTATTGCACCAAGCCGTCGCCACGACATCGCACGTATGGGTGTTAAAGCGGTAATTGCTGGTACTCTATCTAACCTGATGGCAGCAACAATTGCTGGCTTCTTCCTGTCTTTCTAATTAGTTAGAAATCGATATATAGACGCCATAATAATATCGCCCCGTAGCAAGAAATTGCTGCGGGGCTTTTTTGTTTTTAGGCCTGCCGTTTTTAGTATATGCACGCGCTTATGCTTAGATTCGATGTAGGGTCTAGAATGTTTTTTTGAGATACAAACCGTTTGCGTTCTAAGGAGCACTACAATTTATTGATGGATACCTATAATGTATAAGCTAAAGGGATAGGATGTCTCTGTTGGCAAGAAAGTAACCTCGAAATCAACTCGAACGTTATTCTTCTGGGATTAAGCCAAAATTAGCGATACGCTATAGATGTTAGACACAACATGACTGATTTGTTGTGCCATAGACCAAACTGGTACTGTGCGGTGACAAGGATTGCAATTGGTAGCGAAAGTTATCAAGTCTTCAGGGAACCAAGTCCGTTCATTTGTGGCTACTGAGCATTACTAAAATATCCATCTATACTGGATGGAGGGCGAAGTAGTTAACTATTTGAATATATTGATCGGAGATAGAAATGAGCGATTTAAAAGCAGCAGCTCTACGTGCACTTAAACTTATGGACCTAACTACGCTAAATGACGACGATACTACTGAAAAAGTAGTGGCGCTTTGTCATGACGCGAAGACTGCAGTAGGCAACACCGCTGCAATCTGTATTTACCCTCGCTTTATCCCAGCAGCTAAGAAAGCGTTGCGTGAGCAAGGTACTCCAGAAGTACGCATTGCGACTGTAACTAACTTCCCTCATGGTAATGACGACATCGAAATTGCTGTTGCAGAAACAAAAGCAGCGGTAGCGTACGGCGCAGACGAAGTTGACGTAGTATTCCCATACCGTGCTCTTATTGCTGGCAACGAAGAAGTTGGCTTTGAGCTAGTTAAACAGTGTAAAGCAGCTTGTGGTGACATCACGCTTAAAGTGATCATCGAAACAGGTGAACTGAAAGAAGAAGCACTAATCAAGAAAGCTTCTCAAATCTGTATCGAAGCAGGTGCAGACTTCATCAAAACTTCAACAGGTAAAGTGCCAGTAAACGCGACTCCAGAGTACGCGCGCATGATGCTTGAAGTTATCCGTGACATGGGCGTTGCTAAAACAGTTGGTTTCAAACCAGCTGGTGGCGTACGTACTGCTGAAGATGCAGCACTATACCTAGCAATGGCTGATGAGCTACTAGGCGCTGAGTGGGCAGACAACATGCACTACCGTTTTGGTGCTTCAAGCCTACTAACTAACCTTCTTAATACATTAGAAGTGACAGACCAGACTGCTGATCCAGCAGCATACTAATTTACTCGTCATATTTGACACCGCAGCGTTGTTCACTGCGTAAGTTCCTCTTAATCACATAGAGCCTCTATGTTCATAGGAATGAACTCACTGGTCGCCTAACTGCAACGCCAAATATTTAGAGTATTGAACATAATAAGTCTGTTTGATGGAGTGGCGTCAAGCCACTCCATATTACCTCTTTTCCCTACAAACCATACTCACTAGAGTTTGGGAGGCACTAATGTATCTACCTCAAGAAATTATTCGCAGAAAACGTGACGGTGAAGTCCTAACAGCTGAAGAAATTAACTTCTTCATTCAAGGTGTGGCTAAGAACACGGTTTCTGAAGGCCAAATTGCCGCATTCGCAATGGCTATCTTTTTTAATGAAATGACGATGCCAGAACGTATCGCACTAACGTGTGCAATGCGTGATTCAGGCATGGTGATTGACTGGAGCCACATGAACTTTGATGGCCCAATCGTTGATAAACACTCTACTGGTGGTGTTGGCGACGTTACTTCTCTGATGCTTGGCCCAATGGTGGCAGCATGTGGCGGTTTCGTTCCAATGATCTCTGGTCGTGGTTTAGGCCACACTGGCGGTACGCTAGACAAGCTGGAATCTATTCCGGGTTACAACATTACACCAACCAACGATGTGTTCGGTGAAGTAACGAAAGATGCTGGCGTGGCTATCATCGGTCAAACAGGCGATCTAGCTCCTGCTGACAAGCGTGTTTACGCAACTCGTGATATCACAGCAACAGTCGATAACATCTCGCTGATCACGGCTTCAATCCTATCTAAGAAACTGGCTGCGGGCCTTGATTCTCTAGTGATGGATGTAAAAGTAGGTTCAGGCGCATTCATGCCGACTTACGAAGCATCTGAAGAGCTAGCGAAATCTATCGTTGCAGTAGCAAACGGTGCGGGTACTAAAACAACAGCAATCCTAACGGACATGAACCAAGTGCTGGCTTCTTCAGCGGGTAACGCAGTAGAAGTTCGTGAAGCGGTTCAGTTCCTAACGGGTGAATACCGTAACCCACGCTTGTTAGAGATCACGCTAGCATCGTGTGCTGAAATGTTGGTGCTGGGCAACCTTGCAAAAGATTCAGATGAAGCGCGCGAAAAACTGATGGCAGTACTGGATAACGGTAAAGCAGCAGAGTGCTTCGGTAAAATGGTAGCGGGCCTTGGTGGTCCAGTTGATTTCGTAATGAACTACGATAACTACCTAGAAAAAGCAGACATTATTAAGCCAGTGTACGCGCTAGAAAGCGGTGTGGTATCAGCAATGGATACTCGTGCAATTGGTATGGCTGTGGTTGGTATGGGCGGCGGTCGTCGTGTAGCAACTGACAGCATTGATTACGCAGTCGGCTTTGATCACTTCATTCGCCTAGGTGAAGTAGCAAGTGAAGATAAGCCATTAGCAATGATTCATGCTCGCAACGAACAACAGTGGCAAGAAGCTGCAACAGCATTACAAAATGCAATCACTGTGGGCGGAGAATATACAGCAACGCCAGACGTTTACCGTCAGATTCGTTCTGAAGACGTGTAAATAACAGGTATCGGTATACCTCGCGTATACCGATAAACAGAGTTCTGGTGCAAAGAGCAATAAGTTGGTGAAGAAAATGAAAAGAGCATTTATTTTAGTTTTAGATTCATTCGGTATCGGTGAAACAGCGGATGCAGACAAATTTGGTGATGTAGGTTCTGACACTATGGGCCACATCGCAGATCATTGTGACCAAGGTCTTGCAGACAATGCAGATCGTAAAGGTTCACTGGCACTGCCAAACCTGTCTAAGCTAGGTCTAGCGATGGCTCACAAAGAGTCTACGGGTCGTTTTGCTCCTGGTATGGATGCAGACGCTGAGATCATTGGCGCTTACGGTCACGCTGCTGAGCTGTCTTCTGGTAAAGACACGCCATCAGGTCACTGGGAAATCGCAGGTGTTCCTGTACTGTTTGACTGGGGCTACTTCACCGACAAAGAGAACAGCTTCCCAAAAGAACTGACTGACCGCATCCTTGAGCGTGCAGGCCTGTCTGGTTTCTTGGGTAACTGCCACTCATCTGGTACGGAAATCCTAGATAACCTAGGTGAAGAGCACATGAAGACTGGTCTGCCAATCTTCTATACTTCTGCAGACTCTGTTTTCCAGATCGCTTGTCACGAAGAGACATTCGGCCTGCAAAACCTATTAGATCTTTGTCAGATTGCTCGTGAAGAGCTAGAAGATTACAACATTGGTCGTGTTATCGCTCGTCCGTTCATTGGCCCAGGTAAAGGTCAATTCGAACGTACTGGTAACCGTCGTGACCTTTCTGTTGAGCCACCTGCAGCTACCATTCTTCAGAAGTTGGTTGATGAGAAGGGCGGTAACGTTCACTCAATCGGTAAAATCTCTGATATCTACGCGGGTTGTGGCATCACTCAGAAAACCAAAGCAACAGGTATCCCTGCGCTATTTGAAGCAACCAAAGATGCGATCAATGAAGCGGGCGACAACACTATCGTGTTCACTAACTTCGTTGATTTTGACTCAGCTTACGGCCACCGCCGTGATGTTGCTGGTTACGCAGCGGCACTTGAGTACTTCGATGGTCGCATCAATGAAATCATCGATATGATGAAAGAAGACGATGTGCTTATCTTAACTGCTGACCACGGTTGTGATCCGACATGGCCAGGTACAGACCATACTCGTGAGCACATCCCTGTGATTGTTTACGGTCAGAAGGTTCCAGCCGGTTCTTTAGGCCGTCGCGATACATTTGCTGATATAGGTCAAAGCTTAGCGTCATACTTTGGTACATCGCCAATGGGACACGGTACAAGCTTTCTATAATAGTTAACGAAGAGAGAGGGAAACTTCTCTCTTCTTTTTTTGTTTTGAGATTAAGGATATTTTCAATGGCTACTCCACATATTAATGCTGAAATGGGTGATTTCGCTGACGTAGTTTTAATGCCAGGCGATCCGCTACGTGCTAAATACATCGCTGAAACCTTCTTAGAAGAAGTGGTTCAAGTGTGCGACGTTCGCAACATGTTTGGTTACACCGGTACTTACAAAGGTCGTAAGGTTTCGGTAATGGGACACGGTATGGGCATTCCATCTTGTTCTATTTACGCGACTGAGCTTATCAAAGACTTTGGTGTGAAGAAGATCATTCGTGTGGGCAGTTGTGGTGCAGTGAGCGAAGATATCAAAGTGCGTGATGTGGTGATCGGCATGGGCGCATGTACTGACTCTAAAGTGAACCGTATTCGCTTTAAAGATCATGACTTTGCGGCGATTGCGGATTACAAAATGGTGCGCGCGGCAGAAGATGCAGCAAAAGCGCGTGGTGTAGACGTAAAAGTGGGTAACCTGTTCTCGGCGGAGTTGTTCTACACGCCAGATCCAGAGATGTTCGAAGTGATGGACAAATACGGCATTGTTGGCGTCGAGATGGAAGCGGCAGGTATCTATGGTGTGTGTGCTGAATACGGCGCAAAAGCTCTGACTATTTGTACTGTTTCTGATCACATCAAAACTGGTGAGCAAACCACATCAGATGAACGTCAAACGACTTTCAACGACATGATGGTTATCGCACTAGACTCAGTGTTGCTTGGTGACCAAGAATAATCTTGATTTGTCTTAGCTTGATAAGTTAACAGATAACAAAAAGCCCCGTTGCTGCCTGAGCGTCGGGGCTTTTTATTGGATTGCTGTACTTATTCTGAGTCTAGTATTTATTGTCAGCCTAGTGTGTTTATGAGCTTACATTTTTCAATAGTAAGTTCTCACCAGACTTAGTTGGTCTTCTGCGAATCAGCATGATGAACAACACGCCACTCACAAACCCCATCAACACCATACCGATCATGTAGCGATCACTTTTGCGGTAGTGGTGATCAGAAATCGCCGTCATTTTCCCCGTTTCAAACGTCACACGAATAAAACCGATGATCGTTTTCTCTGGAGAATAAATAGGTTCAACTAACTGTTGTCTGCCGATACTTGCTGTTGAAAGTGGTGTATCTAAGCCAAGAACCTCACGTACCGAGAGGGCTTTTTCGCTCGAAGCCAGTCGAATACCCTCTGCATCATAGATGGTGGTATCGAACACCAGTCGGTCTTGAGATAGCTGGTTAGTCAGATCAAGCAATCGCTCTTGGTCTTGTTGCGTGATCATCTTGCTGGCTGAAAGTGATGCCTGAGAGATAAGCAGCTTGGTAAGAGTTTCCAACTGTTTTGCTTGGATCTTCTCGTTACCTTTACTGATCACGACCGTATTTTTAATCGTTACAACGAACATGGTAGCCAACAAAATGAGGGCTAGCATTCGTAAAGCGTTACGTATTGAGAACAATGATTCATTCATGTTTCACGAAGCCTGAAATAAACAAATGTTATGATTAAGACATATTGAGACTTGCGTTTTCAAATTGCAATAGGTTAACGTTTAGCATAGTTAATTAGGAATCATACACATGGACGCTCAGAAATATCTGCCGATAAAAAGGCATACGACATTATTAACTCGACTCCCCGAGACTCGTTTCGCTTCTCAACTCGCTAAATCCAAGGCCAATTGGATTGTGTTTGGTGAGTACCTATCTCCACAATCTTTCGATGACATCGACTTTTTCACTGGCACTTACAACACCATCCTCGATACGTGGAAGGTTGGGCATTATGAAGTGGCTTTGATGTCAGGCAATCTAACGCCAGCACACGAAGAAATCCTCCAAGCGCTAAAGCTTGATTATGCTTGCCTTAGCGAGGTCCCAGACTTATCTAAGCCAGGTTTGATCGTGATGGATATGGATTCCACAGCGATTCAAATTGAATGCATTGATGAGATTGCCAAGCTAGCTGGAGTGGGAGAGTTAGTCTCTGAAATCACGGAACGAGCGATGCAAGGCGAGCTCGACTTTGAACAGAGCCTGCGCCAACGAGTAGGAGCACTGAAAGGTGCGGATGAGTCGATATTAGAGCAAGTGCGTCAGTCATTGCCATTCATGCCAGACTTGGTCGGGCTGGTGAATACTCTAAATAAGCTTGGCTGGAAAACAGCGATTGCATCAGGAGGTTTTACTTACTTCTCTGACTACCTGAAAGATACCCTTGATCTAGATCATGCTCAATCAAACACGCTTGAGATCGTCAACGGTAAGTTGACGGGTGAAGTCTTAGGCGATGTTGTTTCGGCGCAGACCAAAGCGGATATCTTGGTAGAGTTGGCTGAAGAGTACGAATTGGAACTACATAATACCGTTGCCGTTGGTGATGGTGCCAATGACTTGGTGATGATGGGCTCTGCAGGTTTAGGCATTGCCTACCACGCAAAACCAAAAGTAGAGCAGCAAGCTCAAACTGCTGTTCGTTACGCAGGTTTAGGCGGTGTGCTGTGTATCTTGTCGGGTGTATTGGCTAAGCAACAGAAGATCAGCTGGCAAGCGAAACCTTAGGGGCTCTACCTAAGTGCTATTGGCTATGTATCTTATTTAGCAATAGTGGCTCAGACACAAAAAAAGCAGGCTATCAGCCTGCTTTTTCAATTTTCATGCTTAAGTTAATACGCCACTCGAGGCTAGCGTGTTAGCTCCAATCGAATCAGCACTTCATCGGTAATGTCCTCTATCTCGCCATAACCGATAAACGCCGTCACCTCATTCTCTAGCTTCTTAGCTTGATGCATACTGATGCGTGAAAGCTCTTCTAAATCCGACTGGAATAAACTCGTTAGCGGATTAAAGATAGGTGCCGTGGTGACTCGCAATACATACACATCACCTAAGTGCTGCGCTTTCTTGATGAATAAGATGCGTTCCTTTGCTGAGGCGAAGTCTTTGACCAACTTGGTGTGTACCGACTGGATTTTGTCGCCAAACTTCACTGCAGCAATGTACACGTCATGATGCTTAGGCTCCGCACCTTCAATTCTTTTTAGTGGCTCAGCCAACAGTGAGTTGGTGTGACCCTTGAAGATTGGCTCGAGTGAGAACTTTTGGTTGTGACCAAGTTTAGCAAGTAACGTTAGATGCTTATTCAGTGGGAAATTCACACCAATGATCTTACAGCGCAGCGTTGAACTTGGCTTATCAATGAATATTGGGTTACTGACCATCTTGCTCAACAAAATGTTGTGCAGTGATTCGAGTAGCGAATGTGTTGGCAGTATCTCTTGCTTCTTAATCAGCTTACTTTGGTTTTGATCGATAAGCCCATTAAGGAAAGCGATGGTACGCATTGTCTTGGCGTTCTCGGCAATAACCAACTGCACGTTGCGACCATTCGGACTCACTCGAATTACGTGGTAAGGCACTGTGCTCAGTGGCAGGTTCTTGTCATAGAGCTGCAGTTCATTGAAGTTCACTAATACCGGATCATTAATCTTGAGTACCATTGGGTGTTCAAGGCTAATGCTCAGTCCACGCTTCGAAATATCTAAGGTGTGTCCGTTCGCCGCTGTGCCATCTTGTGATGTAAGTTGCAACGGTGACTTAAATTGGTATCTCGGCTCTTTACGACGAGTCTGAGAGTCAAAGTAGATGCTTTGAATATTGCCGACGACAGTACGCGGGTGACGGAAGCGGTTCAATTCACTGCTTGGAATGCGTGGCTTTTCACTCAGAAGATAGTCCGCCGCACTTTCGTGATCGCCAATCTCTTGCAAGATTCCGCAATGCGTCAGTTGAGCTGAGCTTTGAGCCAGCGTATCCGAGTGTTTAGCTAATGCTTGTCGCTCAGTGTCTGAAAGTTCGAAAACCGAGAACTTGAACGCCTTCCAACTTTTACGTTTGCCACCGATGTGCCAGAACAGCTGTCTTTGTTCACGAGAGGCTTCAGGCAGCATCATTGAATAGAACAAGGTCTTGTTTTGGTGTTCATGGGTAAAAGAGTAGATAACGTTACTGGTTCCCTTCACTCCTGGTTTCGCCAACAGGTTCATACGTTGCTCGTTGAACAGGGTACCCAGCGCTTGTTGATTTCGTTCGTCGTGCCAATATTGCCATAATGGATGGTTGTTATCCGTCAGTAGGGCAAGCTTTAGTTCGCTGCCGCTGAAAAACAGGGGTAGGTTACAAGTATGCTTTAGATAGGTATGTTCGATTCCTCGAGTACGAGTTCGAATAATCCTATCTTGATTCTCATGGCTGGTTTTCTTACTGGTGCTATTTAAAGACTCATCGAGTAAGCGAGCCACAATATTGTTGTCGCTTACCTTGATGGTTCTTAGAAATTTGACCGCGTTGTTCTCATAAGATTCGTCGATACCCAAAACACGAAATTCAACCGCTTGGTTAACATCGTTTTCTTGGGACTTTTCGATAAGCTCTGAGAACTTAACGCTGATGATCTCGCCGAGGTTGTATCGAAAGGCGCTCGGTACTTTGAACTTTGCACCCGACGGGGAGATATCAACCGTTACACCATGTAGGCTTTGCCCTTTCGATGTGGTGATCTCGACCTGCGAGCTAATCTTGAGTCTGTTCTCTTGGCGTTTTAAGTCGTAACCTAGGTTAATAGCTTCCGCTTCGTACGGGCTATTGGCGCTAGTAATGTCGTGGTTACCTTGAGAAGATGTTTTAACAACGCTCAGAGGCTGAGTTCGCGGAGTCATTACTAACTCCCATGCGCCTTCTGTGTAACCTTTAAACTTTTTTGTACCACGTTGATACGCGTTTAACGCGATGTCATCTAGCCAGTGTTTACGGCCGTCTAACGTGAACTGACGACATTCATTATCAATGCGCCCACGTAAATCAATGCTCTTTGTACACGGAGCCATGATACGATTCAGTTCCATTTTAACCAGCAGTTTTAGAGACGGAGATTCGCCTTCTGTCATTTGAGAAAGAAGGAATTCGAAATCTTCGGCGTGGTAGGCCGGGATAAGACGTTCTGCTACAGATAGAATTTCAGATTGCTGCATACTTTTCTTGTTAGAATGGACGGTGCATTTATGTTATCGACTAGTTTAAATCGATCTTTAAGTATAAGTGGTATGACTGCAACGTTTATTTTCACCCGTACGGTCAAATAAGTCACAAATTGACAACATCATTGTGTAACTGAGTAAATTATTGAGGTTTTATGGCTAAGGCAAAACGAGCTTATGTGTGTAATGACTGTGGTGCTGACTTTCCACGTTGGCAGGGGCAGTGCAACGCATGTGGTGCTTGGAACACGATTACAGAAGTTAGGTTAGCCGCTTCACCTCAAGTAGCGCGCAATGAACGATTGAGTGGTTATGCGGGCGGTGCAACTGAATCTTCGGTTCAAACGCTGTCAGAAATCGATCTGCAAGAAGTCCCACGTTTTAGCAGTGGCTTTAAAGAGCTAGACCGCGTACTTGGTGGTGGTGTCGTACCGGGTGCTGCGATCCTGATTGGTGGTAACCCGGGTGCCGGTAAATCAACGCTGCTATTACAAACCATGTGTCAGCTTTCTTCTCAATTACCGACTCTCTATGTAACCGGGGAAGAATCTCTGCAACAAGTCGCGATGCGTGCGTCTCGACTTGGATTGCCAAAAGAGCACCTAAAGATGCTCTCAGAAACGAACGTGGATAAGATTTGTCAGGTTGCAGAAAAAGAACAACCTAAGATCATGGTTATCGACTCGATCCAAGTTATGCACGTTGCGGATGTTCAATCTTCTCCGGGCAGTGTTGCACAGGTTCGTGAATCGGCAACCGCATTAACGCGCTACGCAAAACAGAATAACGTTGCTGTGTTCTTAGTTGGACACGTAACTAAAGACGGCACCTTAGCAGGGCCAAAAGTACTTGAGCACATTATTGACTGTTCTGTTTTATTAGATGGCGGAACCGATAGCCGTTTTAGAACGCTACGCAGCCACAAAAACCGTTTTGGTGCAGTGAATGAACTGGGTGTGTTTGCGATGACAGGCCAAGGGCTAAAAGAAGTCAGCAACCCATCCGCTATCTTCTTGTCTCGTGGTGAAGAAGAAACCTCGGGAAGTTCGGTGATGGTTGTGTGGGAAGGCACTCGTCCATTGCTTGTTGAGATCCAAGCGCTGGTGGATTATTCACAGCTGGCTAACCCACGTCGCGTCGCTGTCGGCCTAGAGCAGAACAGACTTTCGTTGTTATTAGCGGTGCTGCATAAACACGGCGGCTTACAAATGGCTGACCAAGATGTGTTTGTGAATGTCGTCGGTGGTGTTAAAGTAACCGAAACCAGTGCTGATCTTGCGTTGGTGATGGCTCTACTTTCAAGTTTCAGAGATCGCGCATTGCCAAAAGATGTGGTGGTATTTGGAGAAGTAGGCCTAGCGGGTGAGATTCGACCGGTACCAAGTGGGCAAGAGCGTCTTAATGAGGCATTTAAACACGGCTTCAAGAAAGCGATTGTACCAGCGGCTAACATGCCTAAAGGTGGTATTCCTGGAATGCAGATCCACGGCGTGAAAAAATTATCAGAAGCAATTAATGCTTTTGATGAGTTGTAATTGAGCTCACTTCAGCTACTCTATACAGCAGAAATTCAGTCTAACTTAAAACGCCAATTGCGCTTTAGATTAGCACTAAACTAAACAATCATTTAGATTGTTTCTACAGATTGCCTTTTTCTATATGTCAGAAAAAGGCAAAGTTTTTTAGTCCCAAATGCATGCAAAGCTATCAGTCTTCACAGATTGTGATATACTCTGCGCGCATTTTATATCCTATTAACAGAGTAAGACAATGGCAGATTTATCGAAATACAGAAACATTGGTATTTTCGCGCACGTTGATGCGGGTAAAACAACTACCACTGAGCGTATCCTTAAGCTAACTGGTCAAATCCACAAGACTGGTGAAGTACATGATGGCGAATCAACGACTGACTTCATGGAACAGGAAGCTGAGCGCGGTATTACTATCCAATCAGCAGCTGTAAGCTGTTTTTGGAACGATCACCGTCTAAACGTTATCGATACTCCTGGACACGTTGACTTCACAGTTGAAGTATACCGTTCTCTTAAAGTTCTTGATGGCGGTATCGGTGTATTCTGTGGTTCTGGTGGTGTTGAACCTCAATCAGAAACTAACTGGCGCTACGCTAACGAATCAGAAGTATCTCGTCTGATCTTCGTTAACAAACTAGACCGTATGGGTGCAGACTTCTACAACGTTGTTGACCAAGTTAAAAACGTTCTAGGTGCAACTCCTCTAGTAATGGTTCTACCAATCGGCCGTGAAGACGAGTTCGTTGGTGTTGTAGACCTATTAAGCCGTAAAGCATACGTTTGGGATGACACTGGTCTTCCTGAAAACTACGAAATCAAAGATGTTCCAGCGGACATGGTTGATGACGTTGAGCAATACCGTGAAGAGCTAATCGAAACTGCTGTAGAGCAAGACGATGACCTAATGGAAGCTTACATGGAAGGTGAAGAGCCTTCTATTGAAGACGTTAAGCGTTGTATCCGTAAAGGTACTCGTGATATCGCATTCTTCCCAACGTTCTGTGGTTCTGCGTTCAAGAACAAAGGTATGCAACTTATCCTTGATGCTGTAGTAGATTACCTACCAGCACCAACTGAAGTTGACCCTCAGCCTCTAATGGATGAGAACGGTGAAGAAACTGGCGAACACGCTATCGTTTCTACAGATGAGACTTTCAAAGCGCTTGCATTCAAAATCATGGATGACCGCTTCGGTGCTCTAACTTTCGTTCGTATTTACTCTGGTAAACTGAACAAAGGTGACACGATTCTTAACTCATTCACTGGCAAGACTGAACGTGTTGGCCGTATGGTTGAGATGCAAGCTGATGACCGTAACGAACTAACTAGCGCACAAGCTGGTGACATCATTGCGATCGTTGGTATGAAGAACGTGCAAACTGGTCACACTCTATGTGATCCTAAGCACCAAGTAACGCTTGAGCCAATGGTATTCCCAACTCCAGTAATCTCAATCGCTGTATCTCCAAAAGATAAAGGCGGTTCTGAGAAAATGGGTATCGCTATCGGTAAAATGGTTGCAGAAGATCCATCTTTCCAAGTTGAGACTGACGAAGAGACTGGCGAAACTATCCTGAAAGGTATGGGTGAACTTCACCTAGACATCAAGGTAGATATCCTTAAGCGTACATACGGCGTTGACCTAACTGTAGGTGCTCCTCAAGTTGCTTACCGTGAAACTATCACTCAAGCAATTGAAGATAGCTACACGCACAAGAAGCAATCTGGTGGTTCTGGTCAATTCGGTAAGATCGATTACCGTATCAAACCAGGCGAAGCAGGTTCTGGCTTCAAGTTCAACTCTGTAGTTGTGGGCGGTAACGTTCCTAAAGAATTCTGGCCTGCAGTTGAGAAAGGCTTCGCATCTATGATGGAAAACGGCGTACTAGCTGGCTTCCCAACTCTAGACGTTGAAGTTGAACTTTTCGATGGTGGTTTCCACGCAGTCGATTCATCTGCTATCGCATTTGAAATCGCAGCGAAAGGCGCATTCCGTCAATCTATGCCTAAAGCTGGCGCGCAACTTCTTGAGCCAATCATGAACGTTGACGTGTTCACTCCAGACGATCACGTTGGTGATGTTATCGGTGACCTTAACCGTCGTCGTGGCATGATCAAAGATCAACAAGCTGGCGTAACTGGTGTTCGTATTAAAGCTGACGTACCTCTTTCTGAGATGTTCGGCTACATCGGTCACCTACGTACTATCACTTCTGGTCGTGGCCAATTCTCTATGGAATTCGCACAATACGCACCATGTCCAACTAACGTTGCTGACGAAGTGATTGCAAAAGTTAAAGCAGAAAAAGAAGCTGGTAAGTAATTAGCCCTTTTCTCAATTAGCTAAAAAAGCCCCGCAAGTGAAAGCTTGCGGGGCTTTTTATTGGTTCA